>JAMDCE010000198.1 GCA_023489135.1 Chloroflexota bacterium | reverse complement strand
AGCGCTGAACTCCGCCCTGCGTGAGGAGTAAGAGCTGTGCCCAAGATCGTGCGGACCAAAGTGGAGTTCGAGGGGGAGGTACGTGAGCGGCTGGCGGTGGTGGAGGAGGACCACGCCCCGGTTTGGGGCGCCGACCCCCAGCGCCGCGGCCACTTCGTCCCTTACCCCAGAATCGGCGCCGAGCAGATGGTGACCGGCAGCGCCACTTACACCGCCGATGTGCAGCTCCCCGGCATGCTGCACTGCCGCATACTGCGGAGCCCTTTCCCCCACGCCGAAATCGAGTCGATCGACGTCTCCCAGGCCACCAACCGTTACGGACTGCGGGCCGTGCTGACGAACGATAACGCACCGGCCATCCGCTGGTGGGGCGATTCCTGGCTCTTCGGCCGGGTGGTCCGCTACCAGGGAGACGAGGTCGCGGCGGTGGCCGCCGACGACGAGGAGACGGCCGAGGATGCGCTGGGGCTGATTCGGGTGCGCTACCGGGAGCTACCCTTCGTGGTGGAGGCCGAGGAGGCGCTGAAGCCCGAAGCGCCGAAGGTGCACGGGAGCGGAAACGTGGTGGGCGGGCCGGCGGGTGAGATGTACGAGCGTGGCGACGTCGACAAGGGCTTCGCCAAATCGGACCTGGTGCTGGAAGAAAGGTACGAGACTCAGGCGGCGGTCCACAACTCCTTCGAGCCGCACTGCTGCGTGGCGAAGTGGGAGGGGGACGAGCTGGTGCTGTGGGACTCCACGCAGCACGTTTACGGAATCAGGGACGAAGTGGCCGCGGCGCTGGGGCTTCCCCTGGCCAACGTGAGAGTGATCTGCAGCTTCATGGGCGGAGGCTTCGGGAGCAAACAGGGTGTTGGCAAGCACGAGGTGATCGCGGCGCTGCTGGCCAGGCAGACCGGCCGGCCGGTGAAGCTGGTGTTCGGACGGAGGTCGGAGAACCTGGCCGGGGGTGTGCGCCACCCCACCGTCCAGCACCTGAAGGCCGGGGTGCGCAAGGATGGGAGGCTGATGGCCCTCCAGCTGCGGTCGATAGCCAACATCGGCGCCTACGGGATGGGGTCGAGCGAGGTGGGCGGACCGGTGCGCGAGCTTTACCGCTGCCCCAACGTGCGCACCCAGCAGCTGGCGGTGTACACCAACCTGGGCCCTTCCACCGCCTTTCGCGCCCCCGGCTATATGGAGGGTATGTACGCCCTGGAATCGATGATGGACCAGGTCGCGCACTCGCTGGGAATCGATCCATTGAAACTGAGGATGTTGAACTATGCCGATAAGGACCCCATGCGAGGCGCAAGCTATTCCAGCAAGCCTTTGGACGAGGCCTTCAGCAAAGCAGCCAGCCTCATCGGCTGGACAGGCCGGGCGAAAGGACGGCAGGATGGTCCGAAGCGGAGAGGAATGGGTATGGCCAGCCAGATCTGGGGAGGCGGGGGCGGTCCCCCGGCCTACGCCATCATCCGCCTGAACTCCGACGGAACCGCCGACCTGCTCACCGGGACGCAGGACATCGGGACGGGCACGAAAACCGTCTTGACGCAGATAGCCGCCGAAGAGCTGGGCTTCAAGGTGGAAGACATCCGGATAACCGTGGGCGACACGCGCGCCGGGCCCTACGCGCCGGTGAGCGCCGGGAGCATGACCCTGCCCTCCATGGGACCGGCAGTGCGAGCGGCGGCGAGGCAGGCGCGGGAGGAGCTGGTAAGCCTGTCCTCCGACCTGCTGCGTGTTCCCCGTGAGAATCTGAGCGTAAGACACGGAAAGATAAGATCGACGTCTCCGGCGAGTGAAGTCGACGTGAGCGAAATCACCGGCCGCATCGGTGATTTCACCATCATGGGCCAGGGCGCTCGTGAGCCCAATCCCGAGAACGTGAAAATCAGGACCTTTGGCGCGCAGCTCGCCGAGGTGGAAGTGGACATCCAAACGGGCGAGGTCACCGTGCTGCGAGTGGTGGCGGTTCACGATTTCGGAAGGGTGATCAATCCGCTCACCCTGAGCAGCCAGATAGAGGGCGGGGTCATCCAGGGGACGGGCTTTGCCCTGATGGAAGAGCGCTTCATAGACCCGGAGAGCGGGAAGTCCCTCAACGCCAACCTGGAAGCCTACAAGATTCCCACCATGCTCGACGTGCCGACGATCGATTACTCCTTTATCGATCGCCCGGATGAGATGTGCAACTCCATCGGGGCCAAGGGAGCCGGCGAGCCTCCCATCATCCCCACCGCCGCGGCCATAGCCAACGCGGTGTTCGACGCCACCGGGGTGAGGATCAAGTCGCTGCCGATCACCAGGGAGAAGATGCTGGAGGCGTCGGGGGTCAGGGGCCGGGGGTCGGGGTTGAAGGGGCGCGGAAACGCGCCCCGGGCGGCCGACTAAGAGGGTCGCGTGTTCCTTCCCAGACGCTTGAAGAAAGATGTGGCGCGGGGGCTTGTCCCCCGCCTGATCGCCAATGAAATGCACATCTCACCATCCACCGATATGTTTCCCAGGCATCAATCTCCCCCGCAAGGAGGCCTTACATGCGAGCCTTTGAGCACATCGACGCGACCTCGGTCGAAGATGCGGTCGATCTCCTGAGATCGGAACCCGACAGCGCGATCATAGCCGGAGGAACCGACCTGCTGGACCTGATGAAGAACCGGCTCGTCAATCCCAGCCTGCTGATAAACGTCAAGACCGTCGGCGGACTGAGCGGAATTGAGGGAGACGGTGCGAGCGGCCTGAGAGTGGGCTCGCTGGCGACGTTGACGGCGCTGGGCGAAAACCCGGTGGTGCAGAAGGATTTCCCTATACTGGTCGACGCCATCAAGGTGGCCGCCTCGCCACAGCTGAGGAACATGGCTAGCGTAGGCGGGAACATCTGCCAGAGGCCCAGGTGCTGGTACTATCGCGAATCCTTCGACTGCTTCCTGAGAGGCGCGGAGGCGTGCCCGGCGCCCGGCGGCCAGAGCCGCGACGCCGGCCTCTTCGGTGGTGCGGAGTGCTATGCCGTCAACCCGTCGGACCTGGCTCCGGCGCTGGTCGCGCTGGGGGCTTCGGTGGTTGTGCAGGGGGAGAAAGGCCGAGTCCGCATCCCCGTGGCAGACTTCTTCGTCGCACCCAAGAGGAACTTGCTTAGCCAGAATATACTGCGCCACGACGAGATGATCGTCGAAGTTTCGGTTCCCCAACAGCCGCATCGAGCCCGCGGAAGGTATCTGAAAGCCATGGAGCGCAAGACCTGGTCTTTCGCCCAGGCCAGCGTGGCCATCCAGCTGTCGCAAGCCGATGGGGCGGTGACACACGCCCGGATCGTTCTCGGCGGAATGGCTCCCGTGCCGTGGCGGGCGACGGCCGCCGAGAATATGCTGCGAGCCAATCGTCCGAGCGCGGAGCTGATCCAGGCCGCGGCCGACGCCGCCGTGCAGGGCGCCGAGGCTACCGGCAGCAGCGTCTGGAAGGTGAAGTTGGTGCGGGAGCTGGTGAGGAGGGGGTTGCAGTCGGTGGTGGGGTTGTGACCGGAATAGATTCCTTGTTCTTTATCATTTGTTATACTCTCCTCGACGCAGTAGGGGGTCAAACGATGGGTCAAGGACACTTACGCCGGACAGCGCAAATAGTTGTTCGTAGCGATCAACCCTTAATCGGGATTCTTGATGGAGAAGATGGCTATGACGTCGTGCGTTACTTCACCGAGGAAGAAGAAGCGGAAACCGTCTCTTCCCAAGCAAGGATTCGCAGGGCTCTTGATCTTGCCGGCGCTTGGAGTGATCTGGACTGGGACGAAATGCAAGCCGCGCTTGATCTCATCCGCCAGAGAGCACTCCCACTCCAAGCGCCGTCTGCTGCAGAACCAGGGGCAGTAATTCCTGGTTGAATGTGGTAAAATAGCCTCGATGGAAGGAGAAGGAGCCATCCCTATGGATGCCCAAAAGCAGGAGACCGAGAAAGCACCTCGGAAAGAGAAGAAACCAATCAGCTTCGCCAGGAGTTCAGCAAGCAAACCCCTAACTCGCCGGGCTGGTATTTTCAAGATCAGGGGCATTGGCGAGAGTAAGGAACCCGGGGGATTTTCCTGGCGGAAACACGAGTTAGATCTATAAGCAATGGGACGAGTTCCCCGATCGATTAATGAGCGGAGGGTTTTTATCGACTCCTCCGCTTTTTTGGCATATCTAGACCGCAATGATCGTTTCTACTCCGAAGCCGGCACTGTAGTCGATACTCTGCTCAAAGGCCGATATCACCTGGTGACCACCATGTACGTCGTGGTGGAGACTCACGCCTCCATCTTGCGTGCGATAAGTCCAGTGGCTGGACGGCAGTTCTTGATTGACGGCTTGAAGGGCATCGCACTGCTTCCAACCAACAGCGACGACGAGGAAAATGCGAAGACCCTCATCCTTGAGAGGCGAGACAAAGACTACTCTTTTTGCGATGCCATCAGTTTTTCAGTGATGGAACGGTTCGGATTGTACCTAGCCTTTGCCTACGATGACCACTTTCGCCAACACGGATTCTCCACCCCGATCAATCAGCCCGAGTGGCCCTAGGAGACGCCAGAAAAAGTGGGGTTTGCAGGGATGAGAGGCCTATCTTGATTTGTTAGGTAGATCGCTTGTATGCTTCTCTACCAGCATTGCTCGGGCGACGTAGGCGCGTCTGGTCATTCCAGCCTGCAAATCTCACCCAAGCCAGACCCCAGACCACCTTTTCTGGCCTGGCTTATCCCTCTCTAATCCCCGTTGCCCCCCTTCCAGATCCACTCAACCGTGCTGCACCGCTATCAGCGCAGCACGGACCCTCTGAACGTCGCCCCCAAACAGCTTAAACAACCGCTTCAAGTTTACCAGCGCAGCAGTCCACAACGCCTGCAAGCGCTTCTTTTTCCTCCCCACGTAGCGCGCTTGCCGTAGCCCGTGTCGCACCAACTCGGCTATCTTCCGCTCCACCTTCGGACGTTCCTTGTATTTCTCCTCGAACTCCTCTGTCTCTTGCCGCTCCCGCGCCTCATTTATCACATCCTCGTGATAGTTCAACGTCACCGTCCGCCCGCTCGTCTTGCTCTTAACACAGCGCTGGAATAATGAGAATAAGGGGACATGAGAATAAGGGGACACCATACTTAATTCCAGCCACCCCGGCCTCGATCAATTGTCTTCGGTCAAACGTGGCGGCGGCTGTGATCTCGATGGTCGCAATTGAGAGCCGTGCCTTGCCTCTTCGGAACGCGGCGAAAAACGATGATCTCCTATATCCAGGCTATCGTCTGCTCCCGAAGGCTGAACGCGGTATGTCTTCGCTCTGCAGCCGTCTCTCTGGATCAGAGCGGTATTTATCTGATATTGCGGGTGCAATGGGCCAAACTGCAACCAGTCTGCGAGAGTTCTGGCCTACCCTTGTTGGGAAGGTGAACAGTATGGAATTAGGTTCTAAATACTGGATAATCATGCCCGTGAGATTCCCGGGTCTGCTCGATGTAAAAGCTGGGGACACCTGGACCTAGCTTAGGGAATCGAAACAGTTCTGACAACAATTCTTAATGTGGTAAGCTGAAGGCTCCTTCCCCCCGCCTGCACCGAAGCAACAATGCAAGCAACCGATGGCCCGATACAATTTATTGCACTATACTCTATCCCGTCAACTAGTGGTACGAGGAACTATCTCCCGCTGCCACCTTGGTGGATTTCTGACCGCTACGTACTTGTACCTCGACCACATTGAGGTGCCCGCGCGCACTTCTGCGCGGTTTCGGTTTGATCAGGATATCGATATCACGATTCAAGGCCAGCAGGAACCGAAGCAGACGCTCTATGGAGAAGCCGGCCAAGCGACCACGTAAGAGGGCCGATACCTTGGGTTGATCGATCCCAAGGATCGCAGCAGCCTGGGTCTGGGTCAGATGCCGCCTGGCAATGATATCGCCGATTGTGTGGGCTAGCTTGGCCTTAGCCCAAGCATCCTCGGGATTCTCGACTCCAAGATCGGTAAATACGTTCCCGCTGCCCTCACGAATAGTCGAATCGTCTGTGCTGCTCATGGCTTCTCCTTCTGTTGTTCGTCGTGCTCCTGAGCGCGCCGCAGTCTGGCCTTTATCAGTTCAATATCCTTCTTCGGCGTTGCATTCCCATGCTTGGACTTCTTCTTAAAGGCATGCAGAACGTAGACCACATCACGAAACTTGACCGTGTAAACTCCGCGGTAGGTATCACCATCGAAGTCTTCTACGACTTCGAGCACGCCGCCGCCGCCAAATCCCTTTAGCGGCTTTGCATCAGGATGTTTCCTTCCCATCTGAGCCTGGTAGAGAGCATAGCCCATCGCCAGTTTCACGTCGTCGGGAAACCCCCGCATATCGTCCAGGCTCGATGCTATCCAAATCAGCGGTTTCATAAGCCCTTTGCATTATGCCAGAGTTGGCATACCTAGTCAATGGCAAATGGAGCTCAGTCCGGCAAGTCACAGAGCGATACAAGGAATACCGGTCATCGTTGAGCTAGCCACAGAGTTAGCCACATTACCAGCTTTCATCCGCTATGGTTTCAATCAGGAGGTCGAATGCATGGTATCCGGCATACCAAGCCCCTTGGTTGAACTTCAGCGAAGAGCAGGGGTATGTCCTACACAAGCCTACGATTGCTTGTCTCACCTTGTCGTCGCCGGTGTCATCAGCCACCATCCCTGTTTTCACAGCAAGCTTCTTGACCCACACGTCGATGGGCTGCAGACAGAACTGGAAGTCATCTGGTACCTTATCCTCCAGTTGGAACAGTGTAACAACATCACGGAGATAGAAAGAGGCGATCTTAGGCCCGACCTGAAAGATGACCTGCAGTTCTTCGTAATGCTTGGCAATTTCGCCCGCCCGCCGCCAGATCCTCGGCTACCTGCGCTCCGACCTCACCCCCGCTGCCAACGCCCCTGACGTCGAATCCCCACTCCCCGAATCCGAGCCCGTCTCCCGGACCCCGATCCCTGGCCCCCGACCCCCAAGTCCACTCCGTCCACCGAACAAAGCCATTTCTCCCCGCCCCCAAACCCTCCAAGAAACGCAAATTGAAGCATTAACCGGCCCAAAAGGGCAAAACGTCGAGCTGACGCCAGCCGTCCAAGCGTCAGAAAAAGCCCAAGCACATGCAATACCTGGCGCAGTGTCCCCACAATTCATCCGTAATTCGTCTTCACCTCCCTGCACGAACTAGTACGTCGGAGCTACCAACCAGCCGGTCCTATAGTTCTTACTAGTGATTGACAGGCGGCTAGTCGAGTGCTAGGTTACTATGAACCATCTATGTCCCGAAGTCGCTGTGGGGCCTAGGAATGGCGAACTAGTGCCGGGGCGGGGACTCATTTTGGCGTCGATGCCTGCTCATCACGCCACGTGAGAAAGGGATAGGGAGGGTGCCGCAGCCCCACGCCGACGTGGCGCTAGGTACAGGGGGTTGCGAGTGGCAAGCGGTAGTAGATTACGTCATTTGAAAAGGAGGCGCAATGCACAGACCCAGCAAGGTGAAAAGGAGTTTCACCCTCGCACTTGTGACCATTCTGGCGCTGATTGTGGCTATGGTTGCCT
>JAMDCE010000345.1 GCA_023489135.1 Chloroflexota bacterium | reverse complement strand
CTGCCGGGTGCAAGGAGGTGCTCGCCAAGCCGGTCCCGGCGAGATGGCTGTAAATGGCGTCCTCGCCGGTGAGGAGATTATCGGATCGATCTTTACCTATAACGTGCAATTGGGGAGCGGCAACGGAATGTGGGTGGAACAGCACGAGAGTCTGAGCGATCAGGTGCCCGAGCTGGACTCCCCCGTCACGGTTTGGTGGCCGGTCGCCGAGACTGTAGTCCTTTCGGAGTAGGAGGGTAAGGCCAGTGACCACCGTGGACTCCACGAAATCGGATCCCATACTGGCGATCCAAAATGTCAACAAGTCCTTTTATGGTGTGCGCGTCGTCAGCGATTTTTCGCTGACGGTTCGACGTGGAGAATTCGTCTCTATTCTCGGCCCGAGCGGAAGTGGCAAGAGCGCACTTCTCCGGGTCTTGGCGGGGTTTGAAAGGCCAGACTCGGGTCAGATTCTGCTGAACGGGCAGGACGTGGTCAACGTGCCGCCCTTCCAGCGTGACACGGCCATGGTGCTGCAGCACTTTGCGCTGTTCCCTCATATGACCGTGCACAAGAACATCGAGTTTGGGCTAGAAATGCGCCAGGTGCCCTCCTCGCAGCGAACGCAGGAGGTGCGTGACTCGCTCCATATGGTGGGCCTGGAGGGTCTGGGCAACCGGTACGTTGAACAGCTTTCAGGAGGCCAACGGCAACGGGTGGCCCTGGCCAGGGCGCTGATAACCCGACCTCAGGTGCTGTTCTTAGACGAACCCCTCGGCGCTCTGGACGCCAACTTGCGCGTCAAGATGCAGGCTGAGCTCAAGCGGCTTAACAAGAAACTGGGCATCACCTTTATCCTCGTCACGGGCAACCAGAGCGAAGCTATGGCTATGTCCGATCGCCTGGTGGTTATGGATCAGGGTTGCATTCAGCAGATCGGAACGCCGCACGAGATCTTTCGCCAGCCCACCTCGGAGTTTGTGGCCAAGTTTATCGGCAACTTCAACGTCCTCCAGGGCAAAGTGAAAGGTGAAACCGACGATCTGGCTAGAGTGGAAACCTTGTCGGGCGAGATGCTGGCCCCTTTGGGAGACTTTGCTCCAGTTGACGGTGAAGCCTGCGCGGTTCTGGTTCGCACTGACCTGGCGGAGATCGGAGAACCCAAACCGGATGGGGGTGCGGTTAACCGCTTGACCGCGAAAATGATCGAGAGCGAGTTCACGGGCTCCAGGCTTAGCTACATGTTGCAGCTCTCCGATGGGGGAGTCTTCAAGGTGGAGAAGCACCGGAGCCAGGGCCTGATTCAGGTTGGCGAGCAATCGGCCTACGGGACGGAATTGCCTCTACACTGGCCGGTCAAGCAGACCCGCCTTATCTCGCGAAAGGAGGTTTAGAGCCTGATGGCAACTCCCACCCGATTTGAAGATACAACAGCTAGCGCAGTCGAGGCGATGCACCCGGTTCCGCGGCAGGTTCGGGGCGGCGTGATGGAGCCTCTGATGGCCGTTGTCCGCAAGAACCGGTCTCTGGGCACCGTTCTTCTCCTGGCGCCCGGAATTCTATGGATGGTCCTGTTCCTCGTCGTCCCCGTCGTCCTGGTGATTTACTTCAGCTTTTGGACCCAGACCGCGACGACGATTAAGCCTATTCTGACCTTGAAGAACTGGGAAACGTTCGTCAACAGCACGGTCTACATAACAGTAATTTGGAACACCGTCCGCGTCTGGCTGATCGTTCTCGCAGCCACCATCATCCTGGCCTTCCCAGTTGCTTTCTTCATCTCCTTCGTGCTCGAGAATCAGCGCGAGAAGATGATCATACTGCTGGCCTGTATCATCCCGTTCTGGACTAGCTTCTTGATCCGCGTCGTGGCCTGGCGCCCTATGTTGGGCAACGAAGGAGCGCTTAACATAGTTCTTACCTCCACGGGGATTATTAAAGAGCCGCTGAGCGGCCTACTCTACTCAGAGCTAGGAATGATTATCGGTATGGTGCAGATCTACGTAGTCTTCATGGTGGGGCCCCTTTCAATGTCGCTGCAGCGCATAGACCAGCGGCTAATAGAGGCCGCGCGCGACCTCGGCGCTGGCCCCTTGCGCACGTTCAAGGATATCATCTTGCCTCTGTCGCTTCCCGGCCTCATCACCGGTTCCATCTTCGTCTCGGTCATGGCTCTGGGCGAGTTTGCTACCTCGGCGGCCCTGTCGGGCAAGAAGGTCAACCTGTTGGGTAACGTCATCGTCAACCAGGTGGGAGCGCTCAAGTGGGGGTTCGCGTCAGTGGCCGGAGTGGTGCTGACGATCCTGATGGCCATCGCCATCACACTCCTATTGCGGGTCGCCGACCTGCGCAAGCAGTTGTAGGGGGAACGAAAATGCGTATAAGTCGATGGCTCAAAGGAATTCTAAGTATCTACACCGCCATATTCGTCTTAGTCCTCTACGCGCCTTTCCTGGTCATGGCAATACTCTCTTTCCAGGTTGGTCCAGAGGGAGGACCCCAATTCCCACTCAAAGGCCTCAGCATCTACTGGTACAAGCACCTTTTCAGACTCGTCCCGCCGACCCGCGTGGCGCCGCTCAATCTGACCGACGCCCTGGTTCGGTCGTTGACCCTGGCGGTTATCGTCATGGTCGTCGCCACCATCCTTGGCACCCTGACCGCCCTGGCCTTCCGGCGAAAGTTCAAGGGAGCTAGCAGTATCTTCTACCTGGTCTTGATGGGCATTATGGTCCCCGGCGTTCTGGTAAGCCTTGGCCTAGCGATGACAGCCAACTGGCTGAACATGGATCGGAACTGGTATAGCACTGGTCTGGTCGCCCACGTCCTGTACGCCTACCCCTTCTCCTTCGTGGTGATGCTTGCGATCTTCAACCGGTTCGACCGGTCTCTGGAAGAGGCGGCCATGGACCTGGGGGCCTCAGAATGGGTCACCTTCCGCCGCATCACCTTCCCCTTAGTGCTTCCAGGTATCATCGCCTCGGCGCTGTTTGGGTTCACCCTGTCCTTTGACGAGTTCGCTCGCTCTGTCTTCGCCGTTGGATCGGCAAATACTCTGCCGCTGGAGATCTTCGGCACGTTCTCAATCGAGATCCATCCGAATCTCTTTGCCTGGGGCGTGTTAACTACCCTCCTCTCGCTGACCGTCCTGGCGATAGCCTATCTGGCGATGACCTTTATGCTCCGTCGAACCGCGCAGAGAGCGGCGGTTCAGGAAGAAATCTGATTCTCGGCGTCCGGCTAGCCGCTTTGGACGCGCAACATCCGGCCAGTCGCACTCGGTGCGCTGGCCGGTATGCCTTTTCTAACAGCGAAGGGGGATAGGGGTTAGGAGTTAAGAAGTGGGTTGGACGATAAGCAATAACTCACAACTCCTAACTCATAACCCATAGCCCCTCTCCTCTGTCACCTTTGTACATATCTAGCTTGGGTCAAGTCTAGGCCAGAATAGTGATCTCGCCGGTGGAGTTTATTTTGAGAAAAGGAGACACTCTAATGAGATTACAGAACAAGGTAGCCCTGGTTACTGGCGCGGCCAGCGGAATGGGCCGAGGAATCGCCCTGGCCTACGCGGGAGAAGGAGCTACAGTGGCGGCCGTAGACCGCTCGGCTGACCGGTTAGAGGAATTGGTGGCCCAGGCACAGGGAAGCGCCGGGAGCGTGACGACGTGGGCCGCTGATGTCTCCGATGCCACGCAGGTCGAGGCGATGGTTTCCAGCGTCGTGGAAAGATTTGGACGCGTCGACGTCTTGACGAATGTAGCCGGGATTGTCACTCAGTCTCTCCTGGCGGAAATGTCCATCAGCATGTGGAATCAGATGATAGCGGTCAATTTGGGCAGTGTCTTCCTTTGCACCCGATTCGTTCTCCCACACATGCTGGAGCGCAAATCCGGTCGCATCATCAGCTTTGCCTCCCAGCTCGGCTACAAGGGCGCCCCTGAACTAGTCCATTACTGCGCGGCTAAAGGCGCGGTCATCGCCTTTACCAAAGCGCTGGCGCTTGAGGTCGCGCCGCATATCCTGGTGAACGCCATTGCGCCAGGACCTATCGACACGCCTCTACTGGCCAATATCTCGCCCGAATGGCGGGCCATGAAGGAGGCTGAGCTTCCTCTTCGCCGCTTCGGCCGGGTGGATGAAGTGGTGCCAACGGCCGTTTTCCTGGCCAGCGACGAGAGCTCCTACTACACAGGCCAAACCTTGGGACCGAACGGCGGAGATGTGATGTTGTAGAGGATAAGGGTTAGGGGATAGGGGTTAAAGTGCTTTCCACATCCCTGTTAACCCCTAACCCCTGCCCCCCAGAAACACGGCACGAACTCGTGATGATGCTGTACTTAAAGGAGAAGATCATATGCGCGAGATTCGACTGATTAAAGGTGGAACCGTGGTGACGGCCGGGGAGACCTATCAGGCCGACGTGGCCATCGACGGCGGCCGGATCGTCGCCCTAGGGCATAGCCTTGACGCCCCGGCCGGTGCGACGATCGATGCTCGTGGCGCCTACGTTATTCCCGGAGGAATCGACGTCCATACCCATCTGGATACTTTCTTTGGGGGAACTACGAGTTGCGATAATTATCGCTCGGGCACAGTGGCCGCGGCCGCGGGTGGCACGACTTCTATAATAGACTACGGCCTTCAGGCTAAAGGACAGCGACTGACCGAGGTCGCCGAATCGTGGGTCGCCAAAGGCAAGGGGAACTCCGTCATCGACTGGGGCATACATGTGATGATCGGCGAAATGAATGACGGCGTTCTGGCCGACATCGGGACCCTCGTTGAGCAAGGTATAACTTCGTTCAAAGTCTTTCTGGCGTACAAGGGCGCGGTAATGATCGATGACTGGACACTGTTCCGGACGCTGCTGAGGGCCAAAGAAGTAGGCGCTCTAGTGATGGCTCACTGCGAGAACGGCGACGTGCTGGACGTGCTGGTGCGCCAGGCCTTGGCGGCCGGACAGACAGAACCGAAGTATCACGCATCCACCCGTCCGGAGGAGGCCGAGGCTGAGGCGACCAACCGGTTCCTTACTCTGGCTGGCCTCGCTGGAGTCCCGGCCTACGTGGTTCACCTCTCCTGCGCTCCGGCGCTGGAAGAGGTTCGCCGCGCTCAGGCCCGTGGACAGATGGTCTGGGCCGAAACCTGTCCACAGTACTTATTCACCTCGCAGGAAGACATCGAGAAGCCCGGCTTTGAAGGAGCCAAGTACGTCTTCTCACCGCCACCGCGGGACAAGCGGAACTGGGAGGCCATCTGGAGCGGTCTGGCCTCTGGCGCGCTGGCGACAGTGGCGTCAGATCATTGCCCGTTTAGATTTGCGGATCAAAAGACGCTCGGCAGCGACAATTTCTCCAAGATTCCTAACGGAGGGCCCGGCATCGAAGACCGTGTGGGCCTGCTCTATCACTATGGCGCCGTTAATGGCCGGCTCACTCTCAACCGCTGGGTAGACGTCTGCTCGACCCAGGCGGCCAAGATCTTTGGGATGTTCCCCCGAAAGGGAGCCATCGTAGTGGGTGCTGATGCCGACCTGGTGGTATGGGATCCGAAAACGGAGCGCACTCTATCCGCGGTTACCCAGAAATCAGCCATCGACTACCATCTCTACGAAGGGTTCAAGATAAGTGGCCAAGCCCGCGACGTCCTGGTGCGTGGCGCCACGGTCTTTGAGAACGGTGAATTCGTCGGCGAATACGGCCACGGCCAGTTCGTGAAGCGGAACAAAGTTTTGAGCTAAGTCGCGAAGATTGCGCATACGGGTTAGGGGTTAGCGGATAGGGGTCAATACTACTGGCGCTCAACCCATAACCCATAACCCCTAACCCCTCGTATCACCTTTCCAATCTTGAGAGGCATAGGGGATTACCGATACACCCGTATGGAGGACACAAGACCATGCGAGTAAATGGCCGCAGGTTAAACGAGAGTCTGAGGTTACTGGCCGAGAAGGGCGCCACAAGCGGAGGGGGAGTCAGCAGGCTGGCCCTTTCCGACGAAGACAGGGCCGGCCGGGACCTCCTCCGCCAGTGGATGGGGGAAGCCGGACTCCGCGTCAGAATCGATGATTTTGGCAACATGACAGGCCATCGTCCTGGCTCCGAAGCCGGTCCGGCGGTGTTGCTGGGCTCTCATTGCGATAGCGTGCGTGGTGGCGGCCGGTACGACGGCGCAGTGGGAGTGATGGGAGCGCTGGAGGTCATTCGCACCCTCAACGACAATGGGGTAAAAACCCGCCGGCCCCTCGAGTTGGTCAACTGGACCAACGAGGAGGGCGCTCGATTCGAGCCAGCGATGCTGTGCTCAGGCGCCGCTATCGGTCGGTTCACACAGGAATACGTATACGACCGGGCCGACCGGGAAGGACTGCGGTTCGGAGACGAACTGCGGCGTATCGGCTATCTCGGCCGGGAGGAGGATCGCCCTGGCCCCGCCTCGGCCTATCTAGAACTGCACATCGAGCAGGGGCCAGCCCTGGAAGAAGCCGGGGTACCGGTAGGGGTAGTAGAAGGAATCGTCGGCATTACCTGGCAGGAAGTCACCCTGGAGGGTCAAACCAACCACGCCGGCAGCACTCCAATGCGCCTTCGCCACGATGCGCTGGCCGTCGCGGCCCGCATCATCACGGGCGTGGACCGCCTCACTCGCGAATTAGATAGCCTGGCCGTAGGCACGGTGGGTCGGGTCTCGGTGGAACCAAATATAATCAATGTAATCCCCGGAAAGGTCGTCTTCAGCGTAGACTTCCGGCACCCTCAGACCGCCGCACTGGAGACCCTGGCTCAGGAACTGGAGAAGCTGGTGAACGAAGCCTCCGCGGCGACTCGGGTCACACCGACCGTGAATCGATTCTGGACCAGCGAGCCGACCCCCTTCGCGCCGGAAGTGATCAACGCCGTCCAGTCCTCCATCGAAGAACTCGGGTTGCCTTACCGTCAACTCTGGTCAGGCGCTGGGCACGATGCAAAGTACATGGCCGACGTTTATCCTACGTCGATGATCTTTGTAAGAAGCAAGGGCGGACTGAGCCACTGCGAACAGGAGTACAGCGCGCCGGAGGATATAGAGGCCGGGGCCAACAGTCTACTGCTGGCGGCGACTCGTCTAGCTGGTATTTAGAAGGATGAAGGTAATGGAGACACTCTCGCGCACTCTGGCCAAGTATGTGGCCGGACTACGCTACGAAGATCTGCCCCCTGACGTGGTGCAGATGGCGAAACTGACTTACCTGGATTGGGTGGGAAACGCCTGGGCCGGCACGAGCACTCCGCCATCTCAGATGGCCCGTGCAGTGGGGCAAGGCATGGGCAAGAACGACGACGCCCTGTTGTTCGATCCCAACGATTTGCGACATTGGGCTCCGGCGGCAGTGGCGGCTTTTGTCAACGGGGTGAGCACCCATATCCTCGAACTGGACGACGTGCACAAGGCGTCCACTATGCATGCGGGAACGGTGGTTCTTCCAGCGGCGCTGGCAGCCAGCCAGCGCGGTCGGGTGGACGGTCGCCGCTTAATCGAGGCCATTGTGGCCGGCTTCGACGTGGCCATCCGCATCGGTGAAGCGGTCAATCCTGCCCATGAC
>JAMDCE010000399.1 GCA_023489135.1 Chloroflexota bacterium | reverse complement strand
ACGGCCGCTGCCAACGCACAACTCAGCGTTGAGCTTCCCTCAATTCCTTCTCGACATCCTGGTGCAATTGTCCGGGGCCAGTGATGGACCAGGCAAGATCGGGGGTGCCAACCGGTATTGGATCTTCCTTGGTGGCCCTGCCTCGTCGCGCTTCCAAAATTGATGGCGAGGCAAAGGCTCTGAAGAGTTCGCTTATCCATCAATTGATTCGACCAAAAGGACCAGCGAGCCAATCGGTCACGCAGCCCATTTGGGCGGCGAGTAGCCAAGAACGAAGCCAGGCCATTGTGTCCATCATCGCCGCTTCTTTTTAGAGGAAGCGCGAGCTAATCCAATTGAAGTCCGTGCCCAAGCGATCAGCTTATCTTGATCCTCGAAAACATGACCTGGCACCCGATAATACGGCATAGAGCCATAAGGCTTGCTGCCATACTCCTCGTAAGCCGCGCGGTTCGAGTCACGCACCTTGAGGAAGGGTGCTGAGCCCGAGATTAGCGCGAACATGTCACCTGCGGCGAAGATTCCTTAACCGCCAAACATCGAGCGGCTAACGATTTCCTCAATTGGGGAGAGCTTCTCGATTACCTGGTCCCGAAACACGGGGTCTGCTGCCATCGTTTTCCGCCTCCACTACGAAATCGAAACGCATTTGCCCGCCATTTTATAACAGGCGCTACGGGTTCTCAAACAAATACTTTTGCGAAACAGTGGAATTGCTCAAGGCGCTGAGTTTGAGATCTCGGCTATCAGGCGCGCAAATCGATGAGTCGACGAGAGACCTAAGGAACGGCCAAAGCTTCGACCCCGGCATCTTGGACCATTCTGCCGTGGTCAAGGTGAAGAATTCTATCCGCCATATCGGCAATATCGGGATCGTGGGTCACCATGATGATGGTATGCCCCTCGGCGTGCATCTTTCTGATTAGCCCCATCACCAATTCCTCATTCATCTTGTCCAGGTTTCCCGTGGGCTCATCGGCAAGGATAATCTTAGGATGGTTGATGAGCGCCCGCGCAATGCACAAGCGCTGCTGCTCACCCCCCGATAGCTGGTTTGGCAGGTGTTTGTGTCGGTGGCCGAGTCCCACGTTTTCCAAGGCCTCTCGCGCCTCCAATTCATCTGCCACGCTGTGAAAATACTGCGCGAGCATGACGTTCTCAACCGCCGTCAAATACGGCACCAGATGAAACTGCTGGAATATCAGGCCAATCGTATCCCGCCTGAACTTCGTCAAATCACCCTGGCTCAGATCTGCTACGGCGGTGCCATCGATAGTCAATGAACCGCTGGATGGCTTATCCAGGCAACTGATCAGGTTGAGCAGGGTGGTCTTGCCCGATCCTGACGGGCCCATTATGGCTACCCATTCCCCCTCATCCACGGTAAGGTCAACCCCGTCTAAGGCGGAGGTCCCATTGGCGTATGATTTCTTCAGATTCTGGGCCACGACGAGACTCTTTCTCATCGGAATCACTCTCCTCTCAGTGTAAATGCTGGATCGATCTGGGTAGCTCGCCTTACAGGATGAGCGCTGGCAGTTAGCGCCACGGTCAGACCTGCAGCCAGGCTTAAAGGCAAGACCACAGGGTTATACGATATCACGGCGTCGAAAACTGTCCGACTGGCCACACTCGCGGTGATGGCACCTGCTCCTGAGCCCAAAATTCCACCGATCGCCCCAATCACTACCGCCTCGGCTAGGAAAACAGCGGCAATCTGCCCATCGGTGGCCCCCAGCGCCTTCATCAAACCTATCTCCTTGGTTCTCTCAAGAACAGAGGTCAGCATGGTGCTGGCCACGGTCAGGGCTGAAGCCAAGAGGACCAATGCCGACACGATAAATAACAGTGTTTCAATCCTGCCAACGACAGTCGATTCCGCGTCCGCCACCTGGCCAACGACGGAAACCTTGGACTGGGGAATCGCTCTCTGTAATTCTGCCGCGATAGTCGCCGCGCTTACGCTATCAATTAGAGCGCTGACTTGAATGGTGTTGATAGCATTGGGTTTGCCGAGAAGTTGTTGCGCCACGGATAGATTCACAAAAACCTGGCTGTCCTCGGCTGATCCCGTGTCGACAATTCCGACCACATCGAAGGGTGTTGACTTATCCCCGTAGCGCAGGTCCACCTTCTGGCCAATTTCAATTCCGAGCTTCTTAGCGATGTTAGCACCCACAATGGCCGCGTTATCATCCCCGCGAGAGATCCAGTCCCCGGTTATCCGCCACCAGGGGCTGACCTCCTTGGCATGCTCAAATATGGTTCCGGCCAGAACCACTTTCTGCTGCTCTAGCTCGACGACTCCGTAGAGATAAGGAACGTAACCGACGATCTGACCAGCCGATCCCGAAGAAGCAACTACGCTTAACTCGTCGTCCCGAAGATATCCAGACTCTCTGATCGCACCGAAAGAGAGCCCCCCGGTGCCTATCGCCATCTCCGCCGACTTAGGACTGATCAGGATGTTGGCGCCGTAACTTCGAAGTTCGCGTCCCACCTTACCTCGTGCATCAAAAGCGATTGCTGCTACCGCCGAGATGAGGGAGACGCCAAGCAAGACCGCGAGAGTCGCGGCAACGATTCTAGTTCTGCGATTAACCACCGATTTGACCAGAACCCGAGCAAACATGTTGGTCTTGTTCATTCCACTCCCCCAGTCTGTCGGAGCAGCCTCACAGGTTCGACTCGGACGGCACGGTGAACCGGAATGGCACTTCCCAGCAGGGCTACGCCGACCGCCAACAGGATTGACACTGGGAAGATCATTGGGCTGGGTTCGATGTTGACGTTGAATACCTGTATCCCAATGTAACCCGAGAGAGCGTGTCCGACGGCAAAACCGAATATTCCGCCGACAAGGCCGATGATCACCCCCTCGGCCAGGAACAACGTTGCTACCTGCAGGTTCTCCGCTCCTATCGCCTTCATCAAGCCTATCTCCCCCTGCCGTTCGAGCACCGCAGCCGTCATGGTAGTCATTACGCCAAGCGCGGACGTCATCAAAGCCGCCGCCGTCACGATGAAGATTAGTAGTTGAACCTTGACCGCGAACGATCCTTCTGCCTCCGAAATCTGGCGTATTGGCTTCGCCTCGACGCCCGGCAGCACCTCTTTTATCTGCGTGGCAACCGCATCGATAATCGGTGAGCAGTACCACTTCTCGTATTCAACTGGAGTCATCTCCTCAGGGCGCTTGTTTCGGATATCCGGAGCCAATTTCTCCTTGGGCATTGTCAAAGCGCTCACGAGGACTCTGCTAGCACCCTTAGAAATGCCAAGCAATCCCTGAGCGGTGGGAAGTGAAACAAACACCTGGTTGTCTTCGTAGCCGCCAGAGGTGACGACACCGGCAACTCGTAGCTCTTTTGTTTGCTGCCCGTGGGTCACCACGAGCTTGTCACCGGCAGTAACGCCCAGTCTCTCGGCAACAGACGATCCAACGATGGCGCCGTCGGGGTCTGCGTCGTTCACCCAGTCCCCCTTCACCTTCCACCACGGCGAGACAGACCTCACTCCGGTCTTGAACGTGACGGCCTCCGATGCGCTTGTCTTGTCCGATGTCCCGGACGATAGAGTGGAGCCTTTCGGCAAGGTGAGTTCTTTGTCAAACCAAGTGCCTGTCAGGACTAGTTGGTCTCCGTTCGGCACGGTCACCATTAGGTTCAAGAATGGGGCGAAGCCCGTAACGTTGTTACGCCAGAATATGGTCTTTAGCCCGATGAGTTCGTCTTCATCGATGAGCCCTTGGCTGCCTTCCGGCGCGATACTCACCCCACCAAACTCTAGCTGCAAGGATTCGGATTCTGGCGTCAGTAGTATGTTCGCCCCATAGGAGCGCATTTCTTTGGTCACCCTGTCCAAGATATCATTTGAGACACTGAGAAGCGCAGTGGCGAGCGACGATCCGATAAGCACAGCCAGTATCGCCAGGGTGACCCGTTTCTTTCGCCTGAACAAGGTCTCACGTAGGATGCGTAACAGCATTGTTCACCTCTCAAGTACGCGGCTTGGCCAGCTACTTGTTGAATATGTTTTGAGCAGCGTCCAAATCGCCCGCGGACACGACCAAGTACGAGCCATCTACGTGCGACTTCAGGGGAATTGGATTGCACCCACCGCCGTTGCCTATCGTTGATATCGGGATGGGAGCGTTGCAATTCTTGCAAATGAGATTATGTTCTTGCTGCATGTATCCAATTGGCCCGCAAACCTGGCACGCATCCAGCGCGGTCTTAGGCGCTTCTCCAGCCTCGGCAACGACAATGAACTTAACGGTAATTCCCTTCGGTGACTGATAGGAGACCTTAGCCATTTCCCCATCTGGCAAATCGGAAATTGGGATACGAATCTCGCCCCCAGTGGGCGTAACTGGAGTGGGAGTTGGGTCGATGGACTTGGCGCTGGCGAAGACGGAAGTAGCCATCGCCAACAGCACGATCAAAGTGGCAAACGTCAAGCTTCCGCGCCAGGCCAGGTCGCGTTGCGTGTGGGCACGCAGCTTTCGCCTCTCGGCAGGATTGAGATCGCGCGAAGCCTGGGCAACACCCTCTTTCTTACCGGTGTCCCAGAGAACCAATAGCATTGGAAGGGCCAGTAGAGCCATTAGTATCACTGTCGACGAGGCGTCTCTGACGAAATAGCCAAGGACTGCCATGACCTGTCCATTCATTGGGATCAATTCGACTTCGGCGAACTCGTGGACGCTCCCAATGATGAGCTTGACGGCGAGCACGAGAAGGACTACCCCGGTGACGGTGAAGAACCGAGGAAGATTGATGCGCAAGCTCCCGCGAGTAAGAAGCAGGGCAAAAAGCACCGCGAGACCTATCCCGATCGCCGCTCCAAGGGCGGCCAGGAGATCAAATTCGCCAACGGTCGCCGCGGCGAGAAACAGAACCGTTTCGATCCCTTCACGAAGGACCATAAAGAAAGTGAATCCGGCAAGGGCGAGACCTGGTGCTAAGGCTTGACCCGGGTCGGCGTCTGCTCCGACGATGGACTGCAATCGGTTTTCCATCGCCCCTTTGATATTTCGTGCGGTTCTCCACATCCAAATGACCATCGTCGCCACGAAGATGCCGGCGACACCCAACATAGTGCCTTCCAGAATCTCATTTTCCGGGTCGAAGTCTATTGCTCGAAAAACCGCTGCCAGCCCCAAACTGGCGATTATCGCCAGAGCCAGTCCCCCGAATACAAAGCGATTGAGATTAGACCGGCCAGTCTTTTGGAGGTACGCTAGGATGATTCCAACTACTAGCGCTGCCTCGATGCCTTCTCGAAGCGTGATGACTAAAGATTCGACCATAGTTCTTGCTCCCCTCCCCATTCGTTGACGATATTCAAAATCCAAGACCGGTAAGCAGTCCGCCGAAGCGTTTCGGAGGTCTAGCAACACAGTCATTCTTCTTACGGAAATTCCCTGTGATCAGGCGCCCATACTGCAGTGGGTAGGCAGACATTACTATTGATATTAGGGCAGCCTAATAACATGGGGCAGTATAAGCTAGGTAATACCGTTTGTCAATACTCATGACCACCTGACGCATACCCAGTGTTAGGTTGCTTCAAGGACTTTGGGGAGTATGGAGTAGGTGTCCAGGTAGGCGAGGGCTTGCAGGACGAGGCCGGCCTTGCCCCAGGTAACGACGCGGGCATTCCAGTTGGGTGGCAGGACCCCGGTCTTGGAGTCGGCGATCAGGCATAGCCAGCAGACGGCAATGGTCAGGGCCATCAGTAAGCGATTGAGACGCAACGTGGATTCGACGCGGACATCGTCAAGGAGCAAGCGACTCTTGTCATCTCTAAAAGCCTCTTCTATCCAGAAACGCCGTTGATACCAGGCCACGGCGAGCTTGATGCTCGGCATTGAGGTAGCCAGATACCAGGGATGCTCAGGATCCTTCGGTTTCTTGCGAGTGGAGCCGGACTCGGGAGTAATCCAGGAGCAACCGAAGTTCACAAAGATATCGGAAGGGTGATCGTGGTAGAGGGCATAGCGAACCCTGCCCAACCAGAGTTGCTCGCCCCGGCGTAAGGTCAGGTCTACGCCGAGTTTACAGCACGTGCCACAGGCATCGGTGATACAAGTGCCCTTTTTGATACGGATAACGAAGTCAAGTTTGCGCTCGTTCAGCCACTGAAAGACTTCACTGCGAGCAAAGCCGCGGTCAGCGAGGATGACGGGACGACAGTTTTTGGGCAGGGCGGCCAAGACAGCAGCAAGAGCCTCTTCTTCGATCTGATTCTGGCTCTTGCCTCTAGGCAAGCGGTCACGGTTGTAAGCCACTTGAAGCAGGGGAACGACTCGTCCTTCACGGGCAAGGCCTATCTTGAGGATTTGCACCCGAAAGGTTGGCGCATCGAAGAAGGTCCAATCGATACATAACCCGATTCGATAGAGCGGACCGAGGCGGGCAAAAACGTAAGGCAGGAGCGCAAGTTGAACCGCTTGGGGATCGACCTGGTCATTGGCCAAGAAGCGCGAGAGACGTTTCACCCGGTAGAGCAGGACATGCTTGGGATCGGTTGTTCGCGGTTCAAGGGCACGAGGATAAGTACGGGCAAGTTCGGTCTGGGAAAGGGAACGCTTGATCAGGATTGCCCGGACCAGCAAGGCAATATTGCCTGCTTGAGTCGGCAGGGCTTATGCATTCTAAAGGCCTACCCCTGTAATGAGAGCGACAGCGAGCTCTGGGTGGCGGCTGTGGAACCGCAGGCGAGGGGCGATCGCTCGATATCCCTCACGGCGCAAGAGGCTAAGGGTGGCGTCACGCAGCATCGCCATCACTGATGGCCCTTTACCCAGGTGAACAAGGCTGCGGTCCTCACCGAGGGTGACATCTTTGACACGGTGCAGGCCATTCTCAATCTGCCAGTGCCCCCGTTTGAGTTGCAGTAATCGCGCAGCGTCGGCCACCCCTGTCGGCAGGCTCGTAATGCCGTATTGCACTTCCTGGTTGGTCTTCCCTCGCTCCTGCCAAGTCCTCTCCAGGCGGAACACTTGGGCCAGCCCGGGCCAGTCGCAATAACCGACGAGGTCAGTCGAGGCAATCAGCAAACGGGTGTCTTGGTGCCGTCCATGGCCCTGGTCTACTGTCTTCACCTCACGCCAATCATCCAAGGGTGATCTGCAAAAAGGCGGGTCGAAGAGGAGACGGACATCCTGATAAAGAGTAGGCTGATTTTCCTTGACCGTCAGCAGGTAGTCTCCGTGACCGTCAAGCACAGCTTGGCAGAGTTTGCGCTGACACAAGAGCGCATCTGCAGTCATCACGCGCCCTTGCCAGTCGATCCGTTTGATCAGGGCCGGGGCCACAGTGAGTTCTGCCTCGGCCTTTTCAGTTTGACTTTTGTTTTCGATGGGTTCGCTGGCAAGCACAATTCCATAGTCGTGCAGCAAAGCGGTTAAGGCGTGTACGGGGCAACCGGAGGGGTCAAAGGATAGACGGCCACGCTGAGCTTTGCCGTCGATGGCTACTCCCTGGCTGCCTCGTGGGCGTTCTGCAGTAGAGGGATTGACAGTAGCAAAGTACTTGCTCAGGGCCGCCGAAAGATGGTCTGGGTC
>JAMDCE010000224.1 GCA_023489135.1 Chloroflexota bacterium | reverse complement strand
GCACCTCCTCGGTGCCCATATCATACCATACCACCAGTCCATCGGTCGACCTAATGTCAGCTATAAGGTAGAAAACTTATCTTCACCCGCTAGGTGAAGCCTGGGAGCATGAATTCACGGATTGGGGTGATTCAACAAAAGGGGGCCAAGACCGGTCTCCTGATTACCAAAGGCTTCGAAGACACTTTGATCATCGGACGGGTCAAGGCCAGAACGGCGGGCCTGAGCGAGGCCGAGGTAATCAACTGCCAGAGGGCCGATATGCCGCCGCCGATAGCGCCCTTCCCCTTGACCATGGGCCTCAACGAACGGGTCCATTACAGGGGCCGGGTGATTTGCCCCTTGAGCCTGGAAGAGGTAGAGTCCAAGGTCTCCGAGCTGGTGGACGCCGGGATCGAGGCCCTGGAGGTATGCCTGCTCTGGTCGTTCAGGAATCCCGGTCACGAGCAAGCCATCCGTGATTTCGTCAAGAAGAGGTTCCCGAGCCTCTACGTGGTAATCTCCAGCGACCTGGCGCCGCTGACCCGCGAGTACGAGCGGGCCAATACCACGGCCGTCAACTGCTTCCTGGGGCCCACGCTGGAACGGTACCTCTCGGGCCTGCAGGGCGCCCTCCAGGAGAGGGGCTACCAGGGACAGGTCCTGGTTATGCAATCCTCCGGTGGGCTTTCACCCTCGGCTGAGATCCGTAACCTGTCTGCCGCCACCCTGCTCTCGGGACCGGCCGGGGGAGTGATCGCCTCGCAGAAGCTGGGTGCGATTCTGGGAGAGAAGAACGTCATCACTACGGATATCGGACAATTGTGGCAACTGGGATCCCTACCGGGGCGACTGGCAGTCGCCCCGGCGGAGAAACGACACATCGCGATTCTTCGATAATGTGCCTCAAACGGTCGAGCCCGATTTGACTTTTGTTCGAGCCGCATGCTAGGCTTCCTCCTGTTGTTCTCGAAACTCCGGGAGTAGGCGGCAAATGGAAAACAGTGGCGTGCACCGCGGTGAGCCGGCGATGGCAGTGCCGGGCGTGGACAGATGGTGGTTCGGACTGGAGCGCAAGTGGTGGGTGCTCATCGCGATCGGAGTCGGCGCCTTTATGGGCGCTCTAGACGGAGCGGTGGTGAACGCCGCGGTGCCGCTGATCTTGCGTTCCTACGGCGCCCCTCTGTCCTCCATCGAGTGGGTTGTGATGGCCTACCTCCTCACCATCGCCTCGTTGTTGCTGACCTTCGGCCGATTGGGCGATATCGTTGGCCACAAAGGGGTGTACATCGGCGGCTTCGCGGCGTTCATTCTGGGGTCGTTGTTGTGCGGGCTGGCCCCCAGCGAATGGTGGCTGGTCGGTTTTCGCGCGTTTCAGGCCCTGGGAGCGGCAATGCTCATAGCGAGCGCTCCGGCCATTCTCACCAACGCCTTCCCCGCCAGCCAACGGGGACAGGCCCTCGGCACTCAGGGAACGATGACGTACCTGGGGGTCATGGTGGGGCCGGCGCTGGGAGGCTTCATCGCCGATCATTTGGGCTGGCAGTGGATTTTCTACATCAACGTGCCCATCGGCATCGTGGCCACCGCGCTCGCCTTGGCGGTGATTCCAAAGGTCAAGTCGGCGTCCGGGAAGCGAGAGTCGTTCGATCCGTCCGGCGCGGTGGCTATGACCATCGGGCTGGCCCTGCTGCTCCTGGCCCTTTCCCACGGTCAAGAATGGGGATGGAGCTCGCCAGCGGTCATAGCTATGATCGTCCTGGCCCTCGTCTTGCTGGTTGCGTTCACCTTGATAGAGCGAGTGGTCGCCTTCCCGATGGTGAACTTGGGGTTGTTCCGCGATCGACTGTTCTCGGCGGCAACGTCGGCCGCGCTGATAAACTACATTTGTGCTTACGCCGTCGCTTTCTTGATGCCCTTCTACCTCTTGCAAGGCCGTGGCTACTCACCCACCGCCGCCGGCCTTCTGCTCACCGGGATGTCTCTGACGATGGCCATAGCCGCGCCGTTGAGTGGGGCGTTGTCCGACCGCATCGGCTCTCGGCTCCCATCGTCGTTGGGCATGGCCATCACCGCCGTCAGCCTCCTGGCCCTGGCTTTCCTTCGGCCGGACGCGGCCGGCGCGGACATCGTCTGGCGTATCGCACTGGTGGGCCTGGGAACGGGCCTCTTCGTTTCTCCCAACAGCAGCGCGATCTTCGGCTCTACCCCTCCTCAGCAAAGAGGTGTTGCCTCGGGCATCGTGGGCCTGGCGCGGACCGTGGGCATGGTATTGGGAGTGGCCATTGGGGGCGCCGTATTCAACGCCGGCATTGTACGCTGGACTCCGGTGGTAGGGGACCAGGCCCTATTCTACGGCATTCGCGAAGCCTTCGTGGTGGCCGCCGCTATCGCGGTTCTGGGAACGGCGATTTCCTTGGTGAGGGGGCCTAGCCCTGCTCACCCCGGTCCTCCTGAAACGCGACAGAGGCCCGGCTGAGCCTCGGGCCGACAGAGCCGTCCCCTATGACGACGGTTGTCCAGGCGGTTGCTTAACCTGTTACACGCCTGCCGGCTTTAACGATTCCCTTGGCAGCCGCTAAATCGGCAAGGGCCTGGCGGAACACGACTTCTTTGATGTAGGTCTGATAGAGGACGCCATGAGGCATGCGAATCTCCCCATCGAGCGTTATCGGCCCAACGCCGCAGGTTGCCTTGACTCGTGCCGAAATGTTATCATTGTGGTACGTTCAGTTGCGCGCCACGAGGCTGGCGGGTCTGACCGAAATCTAGTAGAGATCAAGTGTCGTGGCCCTTTTATCACGTGTGAGAAGGGCTGTTTTTCTAGTCCTTTTTCCAGTCTTAAGGGAGCAGAGCTGTGGGTTACAATCCGGCCAATCCAATAATTGTGCAGAGCGACAAGAGCGTCCTGCTGGAGGTGAACAACCCCCGGTACGAGGAGGCTCGCGATGCCCTGTCGCGCTTTGCGGAGCTGGAGAAGAGCCCTGAGCACATTCATACCTATCGCATCACACCCCTATCCCTGTGGAACGCCGCGGCGTCGGGTCTTACCGCCGAAGCGGTGGTGGACACGCTGGTCAACTACGGCAAGTACGATCTGCCTCAGAGCGTTGCGGCCGATATCCGCGATTACATCTCGCGCTACGGTCGCATCAAGCTCGTCAAGCGCGGCGAGGATCTGCTGCTGGTCTCCGACGACATCCCGCTGATAACTGAGATCGCCAATCACAAGCAGATCGTCCAGTTCCTGCGGGGTCGCCTCGACGAACGTACCCTGCGCGTCGATCCGGTCATGCGGGGACACATTAAGCAGGCGCTGGTGTACTTCGGCTTTCCGGCCGAAGACCTGGCGGGTTACGTGCAGGGTGCCCATCTACCCGTGGGTCTGCTCGGAACCACACACAGGGGAGATAGGTTCAACCTGCGCGATTATCAGCGCGAGGCGGCGGAGATTTTCTACGCCGCCGGAGAGGCCCGAGGGGGCAGCGGGGTCATCGTGCTGCCCTGCGGCGCCGGCAAAACGGTGGTGGGGCTGGCAATAATGGAGATGCTGCAATGCGCCACCCTAATATTGACCCCCAGCATCGTGGCCTGCCGCCAATGGATGGAAGAGATTCTGGACAAGACCAGCATTCCCGCCGGGGAAATAGGCGAATATACCGGCGAGCGCAAGCATATCAGGCCGGTGACCGTGACCAATTACCAGAGCCTTACCTACCGCAAAGGGCGGGAGTTCCCCCATTTCGCCATCTTCAACGAGCGCGATTGGGGACTCATCATCTACGACGAGGTGCATCTGCTGCCGGCCCCGGTGTTCAGGATAACGGCCGAGATTCAGGCCCGCCGCCGGCTCGGGCTCACGGCGACGCTGGTGCGCGAGGACGGCCACGAGTCGGACGTGTTCTCCTTGATCGGGCCGAAGAAGTACGACGTGCCCTGGAAAGACCTGGAGCGCCAGGGCTGGATCGCCACCGCCGAGTGCCGCGAGATCCGCATCCCCATGCCCGAGCACATGCGGATGAGCTACGCCATAGCCGAGGAGCGCGAGAAGTACCGGATGGCGGCCGAGAATCCCGACAAGCTAACGGTTTTGAGGCAGCTGCTGGACAAACACCCGGATGACCTGGTTCTGGTCATAGGCCAGTACCTAGATCAGCTCAATACCATCGCCGAGATGATCGGCGCGCCGCTGGTTACAGGCAAGACCCCAACCCACGAGCGGGAGAAGCTGTATGCCAAGTTCAGGAACGGCGAGGTCAGACGCCTGGTGGTTTCCAAAGTGGCCAATTTCTCTATTGATTTGCCCGACGCCAACGTGGCTATCCAGGTCTCGGGCACCTACGGCTCACGGCAGGAGGAGGCCCAGCGGCTGGGCCGCATCCTGAGGCCCAAGCGCAACGGCCTGCTGGCCCACTTCTATACCCTCGTGACGCGCGACACCAAGGATCAGGTTTTCGCGGCCAACCGCCAGCTGTTCCTCACGGAGCAGGGCTATCGCTATGAGATCCTGTACGCCGACGAAGTCGCCGACTTCCGGCCGACGACGCTGGACCTCACCGCCTGCGCCCGGACGCTGGACGAGGAATTGCCGGCATTGCCTCCCGGCGCCGGGAGGTGAAGCCGATGGCGGCCTTCGAGATTCCCATCATCACGCGGGAGTACGTCAAAGACCTCTGCGGCGGCACCATCTATGGCCGGGGACTCGTCTACTTCCAGGCCGGCATGATCCGCTCGGCCACGATCGAGGGCGACACCCTAGTCGGCGAGGTCAGCGGAACACGGCCCCAGCCCTACAACGTGAAGGTAAGGCTCACCGAAGACGAAGTGCTTCCCCGGTGTGACTGCCCCCACGATTCCCCCTTTTGCAAGCACGTATGCGCTGTGCTGCTGGCCTGGGCCGAATCGCCCGGCTCTTTCACACGAGTGGTGAAGGAGGATGAGTTCGAGGGCGGGCAATCCGCGGCTATGAAGCTGGACGGCGATTTGGATACCGCGCCGATAGGAGCGGCCGCCCTTTTCGATCGGGACAAGGCGAGAAAAGAGCTGGCCCAGATGCTTCAATGGCACACTTTGGACGAGCTTAGAAGGATAGCCCGCAGCCTCAGCCTATCCATGGGGAACAAAACCAAGGACGAGGCGGTGGCCCATCTGGCCAACCTCCTGACCGATCCGGCGCAGATCCGGGACCGGCTGCTCTCGCTGGGAAAAGAAGAACGACTGCTTCTCGACCTGGTCCACCTCTTGGGGAGCACCGAGGGGCTGAAGCTCGATCTGATTGAAAAGCGTTTGAATGCCATGGGTCTCCACACCCTGGCCAGCCGGGCGGCTTCCGTCGTTCAAGAACTGTTCAACCAGGGCTTGCTCGTTTCCAGCGGGTACGGGCGATGGAACTCCTATTACCCATTCAAGGTGCCCGACGCCGTCAACGCCGAGCTCTTCGCCCATTCCATTTCGTATATGCTGAAGCCTAGCCGCTACAAAGAGGAGACGCTGGAGGTCGTGGCCCAGCCGCAGCTGTTGGACGAGGATCTCCACCTGGTGTGGAGCTACCTGGCGCAGAGCTCCGTCGTGCCCATACCTATCCCCAAACGCAGCCTCTTTGAAGAGCAACGGGAGGGGCTAAGGGGATGGAACAACGCGCCGAGCGAGATCGCCGAGCTGGAGCGGCAGCCGAAGCTCCTCAACACCCTCGGTCATTCCCTGGCGATTATGCCCCCACCCGAGACGCTGCCGGAGGCGCAGGTGCAAATCCTGGCAGGCAAAGTGGGCGGCGGACGAGAAGAGGTTCTGTTCCTGTACCAGATGCTCAAGAAGCTTTCCTTGGTCGAGGAAAAGGCTCGCATCGTCGTCAACGAAGACAAGATGCAGCAGTTCCTTCGACTGCCCAGGGCGGAGAGGTTGAGAACGCTGGTGGCCGCCTGGCTCAAGCTGGATCGCTGGTGTGAGGCGTTCTTGCACACTTTCAGCGGCAACAATCTGCAGGTGCGGCGGTTCGTCGGGTCCGCCTATTTGAAGCGCCGAGAGTTTCTCAGGGATCTGACCGGCAGCCAGGACTTCGTGGTCAACACCGTGGCCCGTCTGGAGGAAAACTCATGGTATTCGTGCCGGGCGCTGGCGGACGCGCTGTATGCCCTGAAGCCCGACTTTCTGGTGCAGCCCAAGGCAAACGCGTGGGACCGGCCCTCCTGGTGGGTCCAGTCGACGTCCGCCGGCAAGACCCTCGACCCATACAGCCGCGATGACTGGATGCAGGTCGAGGGACAATTCATCGCCGGCTTGCTCCAGGGCCCGTTGCTGTGGTTCGGCGCGGTCCATCTGGCTTACGCCGACGGGAAGCTGGAGGCTTTTCGCACCACTCCGCTAACTCCGATCCTTAGCGGAAGGCCACCCGGGGCGCTGGAAGCCCCGGACGAGGGCACGGTCGAGATCGGGGGAGACCTCTCGATAACGGTCGCTCCCGGGGCTGCCGATTCGGGAGTTCACAGCTTCCTGACGCGGCTGGGCGTGCTGGCAGAGGCCACCCCAACTCGCTTCCGCTACAGGTTGACGGAGACCCGCGTCGCCCGGGCCTTCGAAGAAGGGCTTGGCGTGGAAGACATCATCGGATCACTCCACGGCTACGGCGTTCCCGCGGACCCGGGGATCGTCGAGGCGCTGCGCAAGTGGTGGGAGAGCTACGGCCTGATCCGGCTGTATGACCATCTCACGGTCGTGGAATTTGCCGACGACTACGTTCTCAAGGAGCTTCGCGCCACGACCTCCATCGGCGATCACATCATCTACGAGCTCTCGCCGCGATTCGTGGTGGTATCGCCGGACTCGGTGGAGAAACTGGTCGCGGAAATGACGCGCAAGGGCCACACGCCGAGAGTGGTGGATGGGGGTGCTGAGTGACCGACGTCGAAGGAATCCTGCGTGCTCACAACTTCTCCACTCTCAAGGACATAGCGGACTTCATAGGCGTGAGTGATGATGCCAAGAAGAAGGAGCCGCTGGTGCAGGCGCTGGCCCAATCCATAGTGCGGAAGGAGTCGATCGAAAGATCGCTGGCTCAGCTGGATACCCTGGCGCGCGAGACGCTGGATCGAATAGTGCTGGGCGGCGGCGAAGCGGCTACCAGTTACCTGGAGAGCAGCCTACGGTTAGATGGGATGATTGCCCCCCTGAAGGAACGCCGAGGGTACGGGTTCCGGCGCGAGGAGGGGCGCCCGCGAATGAAGGAATCGAACCAGTTCGAGGACGTTCTGGCAAGACTGACCGCGCGCGGCCTCGTTTTCAGCGATGCGCCGGCTCTTCGCGGCAACTCCACGCTGATCGATTTCCGGCCGGGGGAGTCGCTGATAATTCCTCAGGAGATACTGAAGCACATCCCGAAGCCGTCCATAACCTTGAAAGGGATCGAAGAGAAGTCCCTTTCGCGAATCGAGGAAACCGCGCCTGGCTCTTTCCATCGGGATTGCCAGCTACTGATCAGTTACGCCGATGCCAATGAGGTGGTCCTGACCAAGCAGGGCCTGGTGCCCAAGCGGGTTTGGAACGCCATCGTGCAGACCCTGTCCGTGCCGGAGGATTTGAAGTCGGCCCAGGGCGAGGCCGGGATGGGCCGCCCGCGGTTC
>JAMDCE010000028.1:5399-7643 GCA_023489135.1 Chloroflexota bacterium | reverse complement strand
ATCGCGGACAGCAAGGCCTCGCCACCTAGAAGCACGAGCAGCCCCGGCAATCGGGCAATAGGCTATAGAGGTGCTTATAGGCCAGGTCGTAAGCCTCATTACTGCAGAGCGCCCTATCAGTCTTCCGTGCATACCAGCCCACCAGGTTGGTGAGAGGCCGCTTGAATCCCCTATAGCCGCCGTAGCCGTACCAGCAAGCGTTGCCGCAGAAGACTTGCCCCGCTGGCACGCGGATCGCTTTGATCTCGCGCTCCAGGGTGATCAAGCCGGGCTCTAGTGCCGTGAGGTCGGCCCAGGTGAGCCGTTTGCTATCCGATATGGTCTGCTTTATTGCCACCATCTCTAGGCTACCTCCTTGCAATCGTCAGGCTTAGATTCGAGCGCGGCGCCGAGCAATCGGGCCGCCGCAGCCTCGGCGAGGTCGTTTGCTACGCCCTGAATGACGGTACAGGTCCTGCCACCGCTCACAGACGCGCCCTTTTTGGCGCTCCCACCGGTGCGCCATAGTTCATCCTTTGCCCAATCGAATATGGCCTTGACCGATTCATCTGTCAGCTTCCAACTCTGCCCAATCAGATCCACCTCAACCTTGGCATATTTGGATCCTAGCTGGACCGTAACCCAAGGATGGTCTTTTGCTTCACACCAGTGAAACCAGCAGTTCCGAAGGTGGCACCGCCTGCCCTTGGTGATGACATAGCCGCGCTCCTTGGCTCGCTCAAATTCCTCGCGCTCGTCTGGTCTCAACCGCAACTCCAGGCGTTGATTCAGCCAGTAGATGGCAAGATCGCCGCGCGCGGCCGCTTCTGTTTGCTCAACCGATAGTTCTGGCAATATGCCGCCGGTGTACCTTATGGTTCTGGCCAATCAAGCCACCTTCTCATGCTCGCGTTCCTGGATCCCAGTGATGCTGTAACCCAGTCCAGCCATAAAGGCAGAGCGTGGCAACTCCCGAGCCTTCCGGAGAACCTCGGCGAACGCCGCCTTGTGCGGCAGGATCCAGCGGTGGTAATCCTGCTTGAATGCCTCGGCACTTTCCCAGCCTTCAGCCTTTCTGCCAGTCAGGCTCAGTTTATCGTCCTTTAGAGTGAGCTTCCCGCCTAGACACCTGAAACCGTGGAGGGCGCCGAATAGCTGTTCGTCGACGTCGCGGGCGATGGTCAGGACCACTCGCCACAGTCCCGAATCTTCGGCGAGGTCCTCCCGAGGATCCTGCCAGCACGGCGCCGAGAAGTCAGGTTCAGTGGGGCCCGGCGCGAGCAAAGCGATCAGCTCAACCCTATGCGCGGTTATCTGACGACACACCTCAGGTGTCAAAGCGCTCTCGGGAGCGTCGACGGTGAGTTTGTCACCGTTCAAAAGGAGACGGATATCGAGTTGCGCCAACTTCTCAATTACTTCCATCGGGTTCATAGCTCAACCCTCTTTCGCTTTTCAGGTGCACTTTCACCGTTTGGTGAAGATGGTGAAGATAAGAGGGTTACCTCTTTAAGCTTTCTATTTTCTGTGTGTGTTAAACAAGAACTAGAAATATCTTCACCATCTTCACCATCTTCACCATCTTCACCGCTTTTAGACCAAAACTGATAAGACACTAGCCGCCCTCATCTTTCCGTCCACTCCACACGGTAACGAGTTCGAAGATCTCCGTCCACTCCACACGGTAACGAGTTCGAAGATCTCTCCGAAGGGTTGACAGGATTTTTCCGAAGCCGACAGCGGATTTGGGCCAGTCCCGGCCGGGCTTCTCATCACCGAATAGCGCCTTGGTGAGCTCGTTGTATAAGTCCCGGGTCGATAACTCCCTGCCCTGATTTATTACATTGGCGCTGAGATACTTATCTATCGCTTCGGCGATTGGCTCATCCTCGAGCAGAAAGTCAGATTGACTCTGCCGCAACTCCTTGACGAATTCACTCCAAAGATCTGGCACGCCTTCGACCTCAGCGGCAAGGCGCCCAAGTGATTCCCAGTCGGCCATTCGTAAGCCCGAATGCGTTGAAAGCTTGCCCGCCCGAATGGCTGCTACCATCTGATTCAAACTTTTCAGCACGTCACCCCACCAGGCGTTGCGTTGCTTCTCGGCTTCGGCTAGAAACTCCCTCTCAGCCACAACCCGGTAAGGCTTGATCCTGTTGAGATAGAGCAATAAGAGGCGGTCGGCGATATCGTCACGCTTGAGTGTGTCCGGCGTTCTAGCGGTGAATGCCAGCCAGGTCCGATAGTGGATCCGGCCGACCTCGT
>JAMDCE010000028.1:0-5348 GCA_023489135.1 Chloroflexota bacterium | reverse complement strand
GAAGAAGGACCCGGAGAAGCATGGATTTCCCGCTGCCCTTCTCGCCGATCACCACCAAGAGGGGACGGGTAGGGGATAATTCCGTGAGGAATAAAGCCAGGAACCAAGCCCGAAGCGCCAACCCATAGTGCTTGGTTTCATCTGCCCAATTCGCCAACTCGTCAGTCGACCACTTAAGTACACCTGGTTGGCCATAGTCCGGCTGGTATGGTTGCCACAAAGGGTTATCATCGAACAGGACGTTCTCGCCGTTCGCCTCTTCGGCTATTTGCAGACCGTCCAGGCGGTAAACCGTGCCGTCGAACCGACTCACGCGCAATACTTTCTGCTGGGCATCCCAGGCAGCCAATTTGACGATTTGACGTAGCGCTCCATCCATCGCGGCCGCTTTGCAGTCGGCGAAGAGGTAGGCATAGTCAGTACCAGCAGGGTTGGCGCCCGACAGAGCATAGAGGAAGGCCGCAAAGCGATTAGACTCCAGAGGGTATAGTCGGCGCTGGTCATTATGGAAGTAGAACTGATCGTCCGCTTCCGACCTAACAAATCCGCCATGCTCGTCCAGATACTTCAAGATCATCGCGCCGGCGTCTCGGCGCTTGATAAGGGGTGGGCGACCCTTCCGGAGTAACGTAGCAAGAATCCTCTTTCGAAGATCTGGATCGAGGCAATTCGTCGCGCTTTCCTTGATCGCCTCTGCGTGATCTTTGGGAATCTTCGCCCCGAGCCGCGTCGGGGTGCTCGACTCACGGCCATTGTTAGCAGCGCCATTCAATGGGCGTAGAGGGGGCGCTGGTCTATTCGCCAAGTCTTGAGCAATAAACAGAGCGTCATCGTACTTCCAGGGCTCGCGATCTGGATCCTGCGAGCAGACTTGAAAGCCGCGCCAGATGGCCGCGGCCGTGTCTTCCACGGAGTAGCCAGCCGAGAGATAGTTGCGCGCTGCAGCAACCGCTCTCTCTCGTTGCTGTCCAATAAGGGCACCATTGGCGACGAACTGCAGAGCCGCACGGCCGAGGGGGACGGGTGCGGCTGATGGCGGTTTGTGTCCATTGCCACTAGGTCGACTAGGAACAAAATCAGCAGTGAGCAGCAACGGTTCAAATTCCGTGGGATCGTACCGGCGGGCTGGATCCATTTCCACAACGTAGACTGGCACAGGAGATAGTTTCCGGTTTACAGTGCCGGGCACCCTCAGAACACGAGCCAGATCTGACGTGTTGTCAATGGTGTAGCCGTGTCTCTGGGCGATCTCAATAAAGGTAGTTTGAAAATGCCTGGACAGTTCTGCCGCCTCTTGCCGCTCCTCGTCGTTCTCCAAGAGCCACGGCTCCTTAAAAACCCAGTATGCCTGTAAGCCGTGGCCGCTATCTATGATGATCGTCGGCTGTAGGGCAAACTCTCGGATGAGCTCAAAGGCCGCCTCACGCGTCGGCGGCAGGTTCTCAGACTTGTGGGCGGCACCCTGCACATCAATGTCGATCCAAAGCGCTCCGATTGCGCTCACATCATCGGCTGCACCTCGTTCTTTAGGGCCAAGGTCGTCCTTGTGAATCCCCACGCCGAAATAGACATCACTGGATTTGGCGAGATTCACAGCGATTTGGGCTGCTTTCCCTAGGCTGGTGGCTTGGATCCATTGGGTGCGCTTGTCCTGCCGCGTCCAAATTGGAATATAGCCAGGAGCGCCGTCGCCAATCAGCAACGTGAAGAATCTTTGGGCGATTTCAGCGGAATTAGCCCCCGACTTGTTGAGCTGACGAAGGCGAGCAGGGTCAACCATCGCGCCTTACCTCTTGCCGGATCTGCCCTTTCTTTGCTTTTTGCTTTCGCGCTTTAGAGCTCGCCAATGCCAACCTGGCGAAATGAGCTTTCCGAAGTTGCTCCGCGCGGCGCTTGCGCTCTTCTGGATCGAGTTCTTGCTTTGGGTCGACCTCAAGCTCAAACTTGGCAAGGAACGACTTCCGGGCGTTTTCCGTCAGTTGCTTTGAGTCATAGCGAGAATGAAGCACGCGAGCGCCGATCCGGCCAGTGAGAGACCTGAGAGAAAGCTCTTCCGGTGATAGGCGGCAGGCGGCAGGCGGCTCATTCTCACGACTCATTCAGGGACCCCTCGGAGATACGTTGGTCGCTGTCCTTAACTTGTTGAGGAAATGGAAGGCCTAGGGAGCGCCGGAGCAATAACTCCGCCTGCCAAACAACTGGCCGCCGTTCCGAGACCGCCGCTTCAACAAGTTTCTTGCTGGTTTCCTCGTCTAAGTCTAGTTTCAGCCGCAAAAGAAACCTCCTTGCTACAACAAGGAGGTTAATGGCAAGGAGGGGGACAATAAAAGGACAAAAATTGGGGGAGCTACGAAAGCGTTTTGAGGTAGCGATCTAATGCAGACCAATTGTTAAAACCCCCGGGATCCTTGAACCAACGGCGCAACTGCCGCACGTCGGGACTATTGGCCCCATTGGGTAGCGTCGAGGGGTGACTATTGAAGAATTCGGCAACGTTGGGTTCCGAGAATGCCCTTCGCTGTTTGGAAAGTTCACGTTTGACAGCCATCATCGTTTCGATGAACTCGGTGCGACTACGGAATATACCAGTTCCAGGAGGACGGCCCGGGCGGCCAACTGGACTGAGGGACCGGAAGTAATCCTCAATTTGCTTGCGCCACAGTGGCTTTGTGAATACTTGTTCTGCCCCCTCCAGTCCTCCCTCAGAGTTGATATAGCCAGGATTATCAGGCAAGAAATGAGCGATCTTGCGCGGGTAACGCTCGCCAAGCCAATCCGGTACCCCGCCCGGTGCTCCACTGGCGTACAAGCCTGCGCGCAGCCAATTCCCCAAGAAAGAGCCGAAGAAGTGATCGAGTTCTGGCGACTTTGACCGCACCAACTCAACGTAGCACTCGAAGCTGCTTCCAAAGGTTTCAGGCCGACGGTAACGCAGAGTTGCGACTAGTGCTTCGATTTCAGGGCTCACGAACTCAATCTCCCAATCATTCTCTTGAGCCAACAACTCGCCCGTCCTGGCACAACGAGCCTGAATATCTCTGGCATTCATCGTGGCTCTTAAGGCTTTCAGGATCAATTGGGTTTGCTCTTCCCAAAACTTGGTGTTACGCGGTCTCTTCTGTCCTGTCATCCTCTCCCTCTAAATGAATAGCCCGCCGGTTCTTGCGCCAAGCGGGTCAGTAGGGTAGAATGCAAACGCCCCTAGCGATTGCCCCGCTGGGTGCCATCGCCCCGGTGCTCGTTACACGCGGGGCTTTTCTATATTCGTTTTCAGGTCTAGCTTACAGTCTATCTCCCGGGCTAAGCCTCTTGTGGGCTTCCCTGGCCCTCTCATCAGCCGCACTGGCGCCATACCGGCCCAGCATGGTCCTTGATCGCCAGCCGGCCAGCCTCATAAGATCGCCTTCATTCCCACCGGCCGCTAGCCACTGGTGCGCGAAGGTATGACGGAAGAGGTGAGGGTGAACGCCCTCGAGTCCAGCTTGTCTAGCTCGTTCACGCAGGGCCTGGCCAATGCCGTTGTCAGTCATGGGGCCAGCGTGACCAAGCCACAGATGAGGCTCTTCAGCGCAGCGGTGTTGGGTCCGACTGCGAAGATAGCGGTCAAGCGCCTGCGCTGTCCGACGTCCAAAAGGGCAAGCTCGCGGACGTCGCCCCTTGCCCAAGACCGCGGCGATATTGTGCTCGAAGTCGATATCTTCTAGCTTCAGCCCTGCCAGCTCAGCCAGGCGCATGCCTGTGTCCAGGAAGAGGCGAATGATGGCCGTGTCGCGTCGCTCTTCGAAGTCTCGACCGTCACAGGCTTTCAGCAGTGCCTTAAGCTCGTCTTCGGTCAGGACGTCCGGCGGCTCTTCTGGCACGTGCGGCGGCTTCATTTTCTCCATAGGGGAAGCCTTTACTTCGCCCTCCTGGAGGCACCACTTGAAAAACGCCTGCAGGCTTCGGTACCGGTTCGCGGCCGTGGTGGGTTTGAACCGCGTCAGAAGGTCGGCGATGAACGCCTCGACGTGCTCACGGTGAAGGTTGACCGGTTCGGTGGGCATCCCCTTGGCCACCAGGAAGTCGCCGAATTGGCGGAGAGCTTCCCCGTAGGTCTGGATGGTGCGAGGGCTCTTGTTCTCAGCCAAAAGGGAACGATGAAAAGACGTCGCAAGGAGCTGATAACTGGCGAGCAGGGGGTTTTGAGTGATGGATGAAGTTGACATGAGACCGCCTCCAATCTTGTCCAATTATAGTGTCTTGCAGCGCTGTGTCAAGAGGCGGTCGCTGGCGATATTCAGTTATCGTGTCTTGTTGAGCGTGAGATAAGAACTGGTGACCGCGCAGGGATTCGAACCCTGGACCCTCTGATTAAAAGTCAGATGCTCTGCCGGCTGAGCTACGCGGTCTCGGGCCACGTAATCATTATACCGAACGGACGCACCCTCTGTCAAAAATCCAGCAGAGGCCAAGAACGAAGGCGGAAGATCAATCTTCCGCCTTCATCGCTTCATCCTTGGGGGTGCCTGATGGGTTTCGAACCCACAACCCCTGGTTCCACAGACCAGTGCTCTGCCATTGAGCTACAGGCACCACACTTCACGCCAGAAGAAAGAGAGTAAGCCGAGTTCTGTTCTAGATGGTCATCTGTCTCGACCCCAGAGGGGCCGGTCACGTCGTCGCCTTCGTGACTGCTCTCGACTTCCGGCCTCAGCGAGCCACCGTCTTTGTCGGCCGATTCGGAGATTGCTGCAGGGAGGATTGCCCTTTTCACCCCGCCTTGCGGCGGTATTGGTCTCTGTTGCTCTCACGCCTCCGGGGAAGCGTGCCAATCTGGACTGTCAAGGCGCCTCACGACGCCCTGCCTCAACTTTCGTTGAGCACCCCGCTCTGCGCAGCTCGGACTTTCCTCTAGCGCACCTGAATGCGCCAGCGACCATCCTTCTTTCTTCCGGCGAGAGAAGCTCATCCTCGACCAGCCCTCTCGGACGGACCTAATTATAAGGCAAAGCCGCGTCCAAATCAAGCTGTAGGTTCCCGTGGTGCCGAAGGGGAGACTCGAACTCCCACGCCCCAACGGGCACATTGCCCTGAACGCTGCGTGTCTACCGATTCCACCGCTTCGGCGTATATTAAATTATAGCAAAGGCGTTCCTGCCCGGCAACCAGCGCGTCCTACCTGGCCTCAGACACTTCCGGAGTAAGGCGTTGTTCCCCCGCGGCCTCCAGGGAGAACTCCGCCCGCATGGCGAATGCCCCATATACGCCCAGGAGACCAACGACGCTCATGGCGGCGAAGCCATAGAAGTAGTCGCCCGTGCGATCCAGGGCCAAGCCGAAGAGGTAGGGCATGGGAAAAGCGCCGAACC
>JAMDCE010000703.1 GCA_023489135.1 Chloroflexota bacterium | reverse complement strand
TTGCTGAGGCACCCCGAATCAATCATGTGACGAATGACCCAACCAACAGCGATCGCAACGAAGAGTGGTTGCGAACCGAACTCGACTATTCAGGTCCTCACCAGCTTCAACGCGTAGCGCGAGCGGCCGTAGAAGGAGTACCAGTGCTCGTGCAGCCACTGTTGATAACGACGGTGCTCGGAATCGAGCCCGCGCTGGGCGAGCTCCTTGGCCACAACACCGCCGCGGTGCGGATGGGAGTGCCTCTTGGGAAGCGGTGAGCCAAACCCGTGCGTATAATGGACCAACTCGTGCGCGATAGTCACTCGGGGAATGAAGCTGGGCACTAGCCTGCTGCGCAACAGGGTGTTCACGCCGATGAAGGTTGTATGGCCGCTGGCCGATAGGGTGATCATCCCCAAGCGGGCCTTCCAGGCCCGGCCGAAGCGTATGTCGACGTGGTTCAGCCGTTCAACGTCGTTGAAATAGGTATCCCAGACAAAGTCGAGTTCGGTTCGCAACCACTCTTCGTTGCGATCGCTGTTGGTTGGGTCATTCGTCACATGATTGATTCGGGGTGCCTCAGCAACAGCATACATTAGGGCAACGCTCTCCTTTCCCAAACACGATTCGAGATTTGCCGGCCAGTTGCAGGGATCACTGGTTCACAGTTACCATCCATCACCACGCGGCACCGACTGCGCCGCCGGGCAATGCGCACGAGGCTAAGGAAACGGGAACGCGATATTCAATTCGATCCCATTGGCAATCAAACTCCCGGACCTTGCTCAAGGAAACCCGGGGCTGCGCCAAAGAGTATTACTCAGGCCGAATACTTGGTGGGGCCTAGTGCGAGAGGGGAATTCTCATCTATTTCTAAGAAAAGTATAACAGAGGTGTCAACAAACAGACGTTCTGGGCTTAAAGAATATTTCGCAATTTCACACCGCACAGTCGTCGGCGCAGAGGAAGGCCACGAAGGCTTCGTTGGCCAGAAGGCGTCCTCGGACGGTCAACGCCAGGCGCTCGTGGCCGTTTTGGACCAGCCCATCTGCCACCAGTCGGGCCACCTCACGACCGAAGACGTCGTCCAACCGGCGCGAAAAGCGCTGTGAAAACTCGCTGTGGGCTATTCCTTCCACCAAACGGAGGCCGAGGATGGCGGTTTCCTTCATCTCGAGATCTAGCCCGATTTCCTCCTGGAACTCCATCGCGCCTTCTCCGCGTTCCAGCCGTCGGATGTAGCTCTCCGGCCGCATCGTATTGCTGAAGCGCTTCCCCCGCCAGAAGGAATGAGCCCCGGCGCCGAACCCCAGATACGGCCGGTTCCTCCAGTACACCAGGTTGTGAAGGCAGCGGGCTCCCTCCACCGACCAGTTGGAGATCTCGTACTGCCGGTATCCCGCATCGTCCAGGACCGCCGCCGCGCATTCGTACATCTCCGCTGCCTCATCGTCACTCGGAAGCGTGAGCTTTCCCCGGCTCAGCAGGCGCTCAAAGGGAGTACCGTCCTCTATTGTCAGTGGATACAGTGAGAAATGTTCGGGTGCCAGCTCAATCACGCCCGATAGAGTCGTCTCCCAGTGGCCCAAAGACTGGCCCGGCAGGGCATACATCAGGTCTATGTTGATGTTCTCGAACCCTCCCCCTCGGCAGGCTTCGTAAGCCTCCAGCGCCTCCTTAACGCTATGGATGCGCCCCAGGCGGCGCAGCATCACATCGTCCATGCTTTGGAAACCTAGGCTGATGCGACTGATCCCCAGGCTTCTCGTCTCACGGGCCTTGGGGCCGTCTATGGTGCCGGGGTTGGCTTCTATCGTCGTCTCCAGGTCCGGATTCCAACCGAGGTGCCTCTGGGAGGCGAAGAGGATGCGTTCCATCTGTGACGTAGAGAGCAAGGAAGGCGTTCCGCCGCCGAAGTAAAGAGAGCATGCTTCCAACGTCACGCCCGCTCGCGATGCCTCCTCCGCCACCAGCGCCATTTCGGCACACAGCGCGCCGACGTAGGCCTCCCGCAGGCCATCTCTGCCGGCGTAGGAATTGAAATCACAGTACAGGCACTTTCTTACGCAGAAAGGAATGTGAACGTAGACGCCCACCTTGGCCGTATCCACCTTAACCTCCAGGGGTAAATGATAACATATCAGGCGGAATTGGGCCGAGGGAGGTCTGGAGGAACCTATGAGAGCGTGCCGTAAAGATGCCAGCGTGGGCTCACGAACGGGCCACGCGCGGGCTTAAAGACGCGTGATGCACATTGCCGGGAATTGTATCTGCTCGGACCTCCACCAGGGCGACCAGCCGATCGCCCCTACGGCCGGGGTCCGGCCCTGTTCCCAAGCAACAAGAACCTGCATGAATCTGGTAGGGGCGACCGGCTGGTCGCCCTGGTCATTTGGAAGAATAGTCCATCCACTGATGTGCATCAAACGTTAAAGACCTGCGGCCAGGAGCGGCCTGTGGCCGCTCTGCAAGGCGTTCCGATTCTATGGCACGTACTTCGTCGTGAAGGCATCCTTGGGGATACTGGACAAGAAGTCCGCGCCCCACATCTCAATACCCATCTCGGCGAACTTCAGTTGCTGGTTGATGAACGTATCGTCCCACCGGGCCAGCATGATTCCGCTTACCCGCTCGCGCAGTATCTTGACCTCCTCGGGGTCGGTTATGTCGAGCTTCGCCGCCATTTCGGGCCAGATTTCCGCATGGGTCTTCAAGTATTCGGCCGAATCCTTCCAGGCCCTGATGAAGTTCTTGACCGCCTCGGGGTTCTTCTTCGCGAACTCGTCGTTGGTGGCGATGCAGACCAGGAGCAGCGGAAAGCCCATCTTGTCCTGCCAGACGGCGCCGATATCGCCGATGGAGCGATACTTGCCGGAAGCCAGCATCTTGCTAATAAAGGGGTCGAGAAGCAGCGCGGCGTCGATCTCGCCCTTATCCAGCAGGCCAATCAACAGCGGGGGGGCGCTGTATTGCACTTGGGACTCCTTTTCGAGGTCGAAGCCGAAGAACTTGCTGGTTTCAAGCCTTATCATCTGCGCGGAAGTGCCGCCGGCGCCGCCGAAGACGCCCACACGCTTCCCCTTGAGATCGGCAAACGACTTCAATGGAGAGTCTTTCTTGACCATCACATCCTGCTGCATAACGTTCATGGAGTACACGTTCACCAAGTCGGCTCCTTTGGTCCGATACTGGGCCGTCGTCACCCAACCGGCATACCCCATATCAACTTCCTTGCTGCGGAGGGCGTTGTAGGAGGCGGGAGGGTCGAGTACGTCGTGGCGCTCGACCTGCAGATTGTACTTCTTGTCGAAGCCCATCTTCTCCATTACCAACGCCGGGAACATCTGCGTGCCTTGCAGCACGACAACTTTGATCTTGGTCGGCGGCCCCGCGGGCACCGACGCGCCAGCCGGCTTGGCTTGCTCTGTCGGCTTGGCTTGCTGTGCCGGCTTGGCTTGCTCCGCCGGCTTGGTAGCGGAAGCGGCTGTGGGCTGCGTCTTCGGAGCGGACGGAGCAGTCGTCGGGGCCGGTGCGGGCGAAGCGGCCGGGGCAGCGCAACTTGCGACAAGAGCAAGCAACAGAATCGGCACGAAGATACGACGGACAGTTGACGTACTAATCACTGACAATACCTCCTCAATTCACCACTACTCGTGCGGCTCGGTCGGCACTCGGTTCGTCCCGTCCCCGTCTCACTTTGTCCTCGTGACACCTGCCGGCCAAGCCGCCCATGTTTTTGGTAGGCGGAGTATACCACCTTCACGACGTCGGGGCAAGCTTGCGGGCGCCGGCAGGGCGAGCGCCCCGGTTGAACAGATGACCACCGGTGGCAGGCGCCAAAGAAAAACGGTATAATAGGGAAGCTTGACGCCGACGAGCCTCTCGTCGGCGCTTGATTGGACGAAGAGGTACGCGGAGGTAGAGACTTGCTAACGAAGACAGACACGTGTGGGCAGCTTCGCGCCTCCGACGCGGGTCGTGACGTCGTCCTGATGGGATGGGTGCACCGGCGGCGCACTCACGGAGGAATCGTATTCGTCGACATGAGGGACAACTTCGGCCTGGTGCAGCTGGTTTTCAATCCCGAGCTTTCGCGCGAAGCGCACGCCGTGGGCCAATCGACGCGCGTGGAGTACGTGATAGCGGTGGTCGGCAAAGTTGCTTTACGCCCGCCCGGGACCGAGAACAGCCAGCTGCCCACCGGCGAGGTCGAGGTGCTTGTCAGCCAGGCCGAAGTGCTCAACGCCGCCAAGACGCCACCTTTCTACATAAACGAGGACGTGGAGGTCGACGAGTTTCTACGTCTGCGCTACCGCTACCTGGACCTGCGTCGCGAGAGCATGCACGCCAACATACTGCTGCGAGCCAGTGTAACCCGGATCATTCGCGATTGGCTGTACAACCAGGGATTCTCCGAGATAGATACACCCATCCTGGTAAACGAGACCCCCGGCGGAGCGCGTGAGTTTCTCGTCCCCAGCCGGCTTCACCCCGGCGAGTTTTACGCCCTTCCTCAGTCGCCCCAACAATACAAGCAGCTGCTGATGGTAGCCGGTTTCGAGCGCTACTTTCAGATAGCTCGCTGCTTCCGGGACGAGGACCTGCGTGCGGACCGTCAACCCGAGTTCACTCAGCTGGACGTGGAGATGTCTTTCGTCGACCAGGAGCAGATCCTGGCAATCGTCGAGAAGATGCTTATCCATATAATAGCCAATGCCACTACGAAGACCATCCAGACGCAACCGTTTCCCAGGATGACCTATGAAGACGCCATGAAGTACTACGGCACCGACAAGCCGGACATACGGTTTGGCCTCTTGCTGGCAGACATCTCGGACGTAGTGGCAGGAAGCGACTTCAAGGTCTTCAGTACCGCCCTCCTGAGCGGCGGGCAGGTCAAGGGGCTGCGCCTCCCTGGCGGCGCCTCCTACACCCGACGGGAGATCGACGATCTGACCGGTTTCGCCGTCCGAAGGGGGGCCAAGGGTTTGGTCACGATGGCGCTGCAGGGCGACGGCATCAAATCACCGCTCACCAAGTTCCTGGGCGAGGACAAGCTGCAGGAGATTATCGCCGGGCTCGAAGGGCAAGAAGGCGACCTCCTGGTCTTCGTGGCCGATACTCCTCCGGTGGTGGCCGATACGTTGAGCGAGCTGCGTCTGGAGATCGGCCGGAGGCTGAACCTGATGGATCCCAACGTGCTGGCCCTCCTTTGGATAGTGGATGCCCCACTCCTGGAATGGAACGCCGAAGAGGGCCACTGGCAGGCCAAGCACCACCAGTTCACCTCGCCGGTTGAAGAGGATATTCCGCTCCTGGATACCGACCCGGCCGTGGTGAGAGCCAAGCAATACGACGTGGTGTGCAACGGCACGGAGCTGGGCGGCGGCAGCGTGCGCATACACCGGAGAGCCTTACAGGAGAAGATATTCTCCGTCCTCGGTATGTCGGAAGAGCAGACCAATCGACTGTTCGGGCATCTGCTCGAGGCCTTCGAGTTCGGCACACCTCCCCACGGTGGAATTGCCCTGGGGCTCGACCGCTTCGTCATGCTTCTAGCGGGACAGGACACCATTCGGGACGTCATACCATTCCCCAAGACGCAGAGTGCCACCTGTCCGATGACCGGATCTCCTTCTATTCCGCAGACGGCACGCCTCCGAGAGCTGCACATCCAGATCCTGGACTAGCGAAAAGTCCTGAAGCTAGTTGACGGCGCAGGGATCCAGCTGTAAAATAGTATTAGGGATGAGCTGGATCCCTGTGTTCCAGGAACAACTCAATAGGAAAAGTGGGAAAGGCTGTTAGGTTGGCGCAGGCTTCGGCTTGAAGTGACCCGTGACGGTTTTGTTCTTACTTGGCATCGAGTGGGTCGGAGTCGATTCACTTTTTTTGTGCTCGGAAGGTCTCCGGACCTGAATCCGCAGTTGATCCTTCGGCAGTTGCGAATAGGGATGGAAGAATAGAGAGGAGTGTGTTCTAATGTGGTACTTCGCAAGAGTCGAGCCCATTGCGGGTATGGAGGAAACCCTTCGTACCGAGCTGATGTGGGGGGAGTCGCCGTTGCCAAAATCGATGATCGGTTGGGTTGCCGCCGACGCCCGCAGCGCCTACGTCCTCTTCGATTGCCACTGTGACCCGGCTCTTAGCGGCGAGCTGGAAGACCTTCGGAAGTACTTCAAGGTAGTCGAGCTATCGAGCGCGGCGCCATTCTTCATCGGCGAACACGCTCCCAGCGCCTTCTGCGGCAGCGAGCCAGGCGTGCTCGCCACTCTGATTCACCGGCGGGAGCTCAACGCCGCCTAATTGTTGGAATCACGCGGCGACCTCGGAAGAGCCGAGTTTCACCGCAAAGAGAGCAAAGGGCGCAAAGATTCTTTTTGTCTTTGCGCCCTTTGTTCTCTTTGCGGTTAACAACGACCTCTCCCCGCCGCAACTGCCTGATCCTTGTCTTGTCGGCTCTGTGATCGGCGGTTCGGGTCTTCCATTCTGATTTCCCGGCACGCCAATTGCACTACTGCGGTCAATGGGAAGCAACAGTTTTTACCAGGCGTCAGGTGCCCTGTTCACTTCTGAATCTGTCACGGAAGGGCACCCGGACAAAATCTGCGATCAGATTGCCGACGCGATTCTGGATACGGTGCTCAGCCAGGACGCCGATGGCAGGATTGCCGTCGAAGCGCTGGCCACGGCCGGTTTGATCCTGGTGGCCGGCGAAGTAACCGCGCAGTTTCGAGCGGACCTGCGCGGCGTGGCACGCGACGTCATCCGCGAGGTGGGGTACGTACAACCGGACTTTGGGCTGGACTACCGCTCCTGCGGTGTGGTTCTCACCATCCAGGAGCAATCGCCCGACATAAAGCTGGGCGTTGATCGGGCGCTTGAATCGAGACAGCTGGAGCTGGCGGACGCCGACGAATTGCCCGTGGAGCGCATCGGCGCGGGAGACCAGGGGATGATGATCGGGTTCGCCTGCACGGAGACCCAAGAGCTGATGCCCCTACCAATTCAGCTGGCCCACGGCCTGGCCCGCCGCTTAGCGCGGGTGCGGAAGGATGGGACCCTGCCCTACCTCCGCCCCGATGGCAAGAGCCAGGTCACCGTGGAATACTCGCACGGCCGGCCGGTACGTGTTGCTACCATCGTCATCGCCGCGCAGCACAGCCCCGAGATTCACCCCGACGTCATCCAGCGCGACATCATCGAGCACGTGGTGAGCGCGGTAATCCCCGCCTCGATGCTCGACCGCCACACCACGTATTATGTTAACCCCACCGGGCGATTCGTCGTCGGGGGCCCGGCCGGGGACACGGGATTGACCGGGCGGAAGATAATAATGGATACCTACGGGGGCATGGCCAGACACGGAGGCGGGGCTTTTTCCGGAAAATACCCCACCAAGGTAGACCGCTCGGGGGCGTATGCCGCTCGCTACGTGGCCAAGAACATCGTCGCCGCCGGGCTGGCCGATCGCTTCGAGATGCAGATAGCCTACGCCATCGGAATAGCCCACCCCGTGTCCATCTTCGTCGAGACCTTCGGGACAGGTAAGATACCGGACGAAAAGATCGTACAGCTCATTAAACGGAACTTCGACCTCAGGCCGGGCGCCATCATTCGTGACCTGGGTCTGCAGCGACCCATCTACCAGCCGATATC
>JAMDCE010000576.1:17936-31993 GCA_023489135.1 Chloroflexota bacterium | reverse complement strand
TTACTCCGCGATCGCCTTCTGAATCTCCTCTGCGTGCAATCGATCGTGATCGCCGATGCGCCTCAAGATCTGCTCGGTGGTCTGCTCCAAGCCGGTGGATAGGGAGCCCAACTTGTCCAGGGCATCTTCCGGCAGGGTTTCCAGGAACGCCAGGGTCGCGGTCCGGCTGGTCGCCAATTCCGCCAGAAGATCCGGGATAGTCCGATCCCGGCGCAGGTTGACTTGCTCCTTGTTGTACTCGTGCAGATCAAAGCCGGGCCGCACGGCGGATTCTCCCTTGGCGGCCAGGTTCGCCAGCCTCTTCAACCCCGCCTCCGAGCCAGCCAGGTGAGCGAGCACGTCCTTGACGCACCAGCCCTCGTTGCAGGTCGGCCGCGCCAGCGACTCCGCATCCAGGCTCTGGGCCAGGTCCACCAGGTCCCCGCGCGCTCCCTCGATGTGGGCGATGATATCTCGTTTCCTGTCGCTCATTATTGACCTCCTCTTTTGTCGCTACTTCCAGCCTATCCGACAAACGTTATTGGATGAGCACTTAGATCACGGTGCCGCCGTCGATGGGCAAAACTTGCCCGGTCATGTAGTCGCAGGTTGCCACGAAGACGAAGGCCGGCGCGATCTCCTCCGGTTCGGCCCAACGACGAATTACCATCTTGTCGAGGTACTTGTCGACCAACCTCGGATCCGTCCGTATCTTCTCGGTCATCGAAGTTGCAGCCATCGGCGAGATAGCGTTCACGGTGATATTGTACTGCCCCAGCTCCCTGGCTCCCGATTTGGTCAGTCCGATAATGCCCGCTTTGGCAGCGCTGTAATTCACCTGGCCGATGGTGCCCACCAGGCCCGCGGAAGATACCACGTTGATGATCTTGCCACTCTTCTGCTCCATCATGTTCCTGGCCGCCATCTGCATGCAGTTGAAGGTTCCTTTGAGATGGACGTTGATCACGTCGTCCCACTGCTGCTGGGTCATCTTGTGCAGGAGCGCCGGGCGGGTAAAGCCGGCAGAGTTCACCACTATGTCTACCTTACCGTAGCGTTCGACGGTCCTGGCGAAGAGATTCTCCACATCGGCGATGTTGGCCACGTCGGTGGGGACGGCGATGGCTTCCCCACCGATGCGCCTGATCTCCTCCGCAACTTCAGCCAGCGACGATTCTGTTCGTGCGGCCAGGGCAATCTTGGCCCCTTCTTGCGCAAAGGTAACGGCAACGGCCCTGCCAATGCCCTGTCCGGCACCGGTAACGATTGCGACCTTCCCTTCCAACTTCATCGTAGATAATCAGGCCTCCATAATCCAGATTGACGCCCACTATGATACAGTGCCGGCGCTCGTTATTCAACTACCTGTGTCTAAACTTGCGACGCACCGGGTGCACAATCAGGACGACTCCTATGACGTTGCCTGACCTAACCCGCCTGGCGCTTGCGCCCGGGACTCCGACGCCGTGGGCCCGGCCAAGCGAGCGCTGGGAATGGGGAATCCTGGAGGCGCCCCGAACAGCCGGCCTGGTTGTATACTAGCTCGGGCAGGCGATTGTTCCACATAGTCGCGTATGCTATAATAGCGCCGCTCAGGGGCCTGTGGCAAAGGCCTTTCTACGGAGCAGTAGAAGGAGGGATCATTAATGCGACCATACTTCGAAAAGATGACCGAATTTGGCAAACCTCTCTCCGATTCGCAGAAGCAAAGGATGGAGGCCAATGTTGAACAAATCCGAGGGGTAGAAAACACGATCGCCGAAGCGGTGGAGAAAGCCAGGAACGCGGGCCTCCCTGCCGAGACGCTGAACAAGCGCGGCGAGTGGACCGTGCATCAAAGGCTCGAATACCTTCTCGATCCCGGGTCCTGGTGCCCCTTGCACACCCTGTTCGACCCCCTGCAAGAAGAGTCCGGAACTACCGGCGTGGTGGACGGGATCGGCAGGATAGGTGGAAAATGGGCCGTCGTCATCGGCTTTGATAACAAGGTGCTGGCCGGGGCCTGGATCGCCGGTCAATCAGAGAATATCCTGAGAGTAACTGATCTGGCCAAACGACTCAACATTCCTCTGGTATGGTTGGTCAACTGCAGCGGCGTGAAACTGCCCGAACAAGAAAAAGTATACGCCAACCGTCGGGGCAGTGGGACAACGTTCTTCCGGCACGCCGAGCTGGCGCAAATGGGAATCCCGGCCCTGGCCGGCATCTGGGGCACCAATCCGGCCGGCGGGGGGTACCAGGGGATTAGCCCAACGTATCTTCTGGCTCACAAAAACTGCAACATCGCGGTCGGGGGCGCAGGAATCGTCAGTGGTATGAGCCCCAAAGGTCACTTTGACGAGGAAGGGGCCGAGGCCATTATCGCCGCTACCAAAGGCTTCAAGGAAGTCCCACCCGGCCGAGTGGAAATCCACTACGATTCCACCGGATTCTTCAAGGCCGTGTATGAGACCGAAGAAGGGGTCTTGGACGGGCTCAAAGATCTCATGAAAGCCATGCCGGCCTATGATCCCAAATTCTTCCGGGTGGCCGAGCCGAACGAGCCCCGGCTCTCTCCCACTGAGATCGATTATCTGGTCCCCTTTAACCAGAAAATGGCCTACAACTTCGACGAGGTCGTGGCCCGGCTTACCGATAACAGCGAGCACATGGAATTCAGACCCGGCTACGGACCCGAGGTTTACACCGGCCTGGCAAAGATAGACGGCCTTCTGATGGGCATTATCGGCAATCGCCAGGGCATGTTGCCGAGGGGCTACCCGGACTACGCGCCCTATCAGGGAATCGGCGGCAAACTCTACCGCGAGGGACTCATCAAGATGAACGCCTTTGTGACCCTCTGCGGCAGAGACCGCATTCCTATCATCTGGTTCCAGGATACCACAGGCATCGACGTGGGCGACTATGCCGAGAAGGCAGAGCTGTTGGGACTTGGCCAGGCGTTGATTTACTCCATCGAGCAGACCGACGTTCCGATGATGCTGACGGTTCTGAGGAAAGGCACGGCCGCCGCTCACTACCTCATGGGCGGTCCCACAGCCAACAACCACAACGCTTTCACCCTGGGGACGCCGACCACCGAAATCTACGTGATGCACGGAGAAACCGCCGCGGCAGCGTCGTACGCCAGGAGACTGGTGAAAGAACAAGAGGCGGGACGGCCTTTGCAGCCCGTCATCGACAAGATGAACACCCTGGCCCAGGAGTACTACGACAAGTCTCGTCCGGCCTATTGCGCCAAAACGGGCTTCGTCGACGAGGTTGTCTCCTTCGCGGATATTCGGAAGTATTTGGTCGCCTTCGCCAATTGCGCTTACCAAAACCCGAAGTCCATCTGTCCTCAGCATCAGATGATCCTGCCCAGGATCATAAAGGGGTAATTGGCTTAGCTCTGGTGGTGGTGCCGGCTATGCCGGCAGCACCACCAGAATCCCTCTCTCGCACGCCTCTCAGCGTCTGCCCGCGGCCCTTACCCAGTAGCCATCTCCCTGTATGCCCACGTCCACCGTGCCGTCGATGTCGGTGCGGTATACCTTGATGCCTTCAAGCCTGGATAGCGTCTCCGCCCCCGGATGGCCGAAACGGTTGCTCGCCCCGACCGAGATCACGGCAACTGCCGGTCGCACGGCGTCCAGAAAACCGGCGTCTAGAGATCCCGCCGCGCCGTGATGCGGCACCTTGAGGATGGTCGCCCATAGGTCCTGGCCGGACGAAAGCATCCTGCCCTGCGCCTCCTTCCCGGCATCGCCCGTTAGCAGCACCGAGACGTTTCCGACCACCAGCTTCAGCACGACGGAATTCTCGTTGAGATCAACCTTGTCTCCGGTCTCGAACTCACTCTGGGGATTTAGGACCAGGAGCCGGCTCTCCTCGTCCAGCGGGATTTCCTGTCCCGCTCTGGCGGCTATGGCCTTGACGTTCCTCCGGCGAATGGATTCCAGCCACCGAAGGTAGCTGGCAGAGGTGGATGGAACGGCCGGCTCAAGAACAAGCTTCACGTCCTGACGCTCGATCACTTCCGTCAGGCCCGCGAGGTGATCTTCATTGGCGTGGGTCAGCACCACCAGATCTATGGACCTATCCCAGAAGGGCAGCCGCCGACCAAGAAGATTGGATATCGCGGAGGGGCTGGGGCCGCCATCGACCAGCACCCGCCTGCCGGAAGCGGTCTGCATCAGGATGGCATCCCCCTGGCCCACGTCGAGAAACGACACCACGGTCGGACCGCTAGGAACGGTCAGCGCCCCGGCCCAGACGACCAAAGCAGCCACACCCAGTCCCCCCAGCACCCATTTTGCCGAGAAGCGGGAAAGCAGTGACCACCAATCCGTTCCGAACCCTGGGATATGCTTGCGACTTCCAAGCAGAACGATGGCGAGGGTAAGATAATAGGGCACCACGGGTAACAAGCCAAACCTGCCCAGCGATACCGAGGCCCAGGGCTCACCTCCCAGGTACTCCACGACGACGACCATGTAACCGGCGACGAAGTAGGTAATCCAGCCGACGAGCTGCCCGGCAGGCTCGAACAAGATTCCCAGCGCGGAGGTTAAGGCTGCCCCGATCATGAGAGGAAGGACGGCAGGCTCGACCAGAAGGTTGGCCAGGGGCGTTACCAGCGATAGCTGCCCGAAGTTTAGGGCCGTTATTGGCACCGTGGCGATCTGAGCGGCAAGAGTAACGGCCAGGCCTTCGCCCAGCCATCGTGGTAGCTTGCCGAAGCAGGGCTGAAGGAGCGGTACGAACAGCGCCAGGCCGGCGGTCGCCGCGAACGAGAGTTGAAATCCTACGTCCCCCAAGACGCCGGGATCGTAGGCCGCCATAGCCGCCGCCGACAACAGCAGCCAGACAACCGCGTCTGCCGGACGACCGAGGTATGCGGCAACCACCAGTAACCCGCCCATTATCGACGCGCGCACGACGGACGGCTGCGGGCCGACCAGCGCGGCGTAGCCAAGGATTCCGGCCAGCAGAAAGGCCAGATTGAACCTGCGGCTCAACAAGCGACGGCCGATGATCCCCAGCAAGCCACAAAGGAGACTGATGTTCATCCCGGAAACAGCCAGAATGTGGTAGGTGGCGGTGCGGGAGAAGGCTTCGAGCAGGTCGTCGGGAATGGTGGTGCGGATGCCCAGCAATACCCCGGCGGCCAGAGAAGCCTGGGGCTCAGGAAGGCTCCGGTTGAGCGTGGCGGTAAGGGTTGCGCGCAGATCGTACACCCAGCGCAAGATCGGAATTCCTTCGTCTGAGCCAACCTTCTTCACCGTCGGAAAGTCCATCACCCAGCCGATTCCCCTGCGCGCGAGGTAGCCGCGATAATCGAAATCCTCGAACACCCTGGGCTGCTTCAGGACTCCAGACAGGTCCAGCACATCGCCGTACTTGTGCTCGGGGAATCGGGCCACCCGGACCAACAGTTTCCCCGAAGCCGGCTCCCATTCGTCCAATAGAATGTGGTTTGCCTCTACCACCAGGAGCGTGCTGCGATCCCTTCTCTCCGGTTCCGACACCACCGTACCGGTGATCCTCACATTGGAAGTGCCTGACGGTGGAGAAAGCGGATTGGCAGCGGGCTGAAAGCTAGTGTCGGAGCGAGTGATGCCGAGGAGAATCACCAGAGCGAACAAGCCAGACCAGCGCACGCCCGGCAATGTCCACCAGATGATGGCCAGCCCGCCAAACAGGAGGGCACCCAGAGCAACGACCTCAAAAGGGGCCTGGAACAGAGAGCCAACGTAGATACCGATCAACCAGGCAGAGCAGGCAACGATAGCGTTCATATACTAAGATAAAGAGGAGAGTATGAACGAAGTCTTATCAGATTCGCAGGTCTTGTAGCCTGTTTGCCACCAACTCGAACTTCGGGAGGCTGCCCGGCTCAGCTATGACCACGTTGAAGCGAAGTCCTTCGTGAGCCTCGGCCAGATCGTTGCCCACTTCGTAGGGCAGGAACGCCAGACGGTTATCGCCGACCTCCGGCCGGGTCTCGATCTGAACCGTTATCTCGTCGGAGTAGCCTTCCTTGGTCAGCACGATCTGGAACTCGGAGATCTCCTTGTACTCCCTGATGATGTTCTCCACCGCGGACGGGAACACGTTGGTGCCTCGGATGACTTTCATGTCATCCGTGCGACCAAGGATCCCTCCCTTGTATATGTCGAAGGTCCGGCCGCAGGTGCAGTTGCTGCTGGGAACACGCTCCACCAGGTCACCCGTGCGGAAGCGGAGAACCGGCATGATGCCCCGACCGAAGGAGGTCATCACCCTCTCGCCGCACTCGCCGTAGCCTATCGGCTTGAGCGTCTTGGGATCTATCACTTCCTCGTAGTAGTGGTCCTCGAGTATGTGCACACCTCCGCTCTGCTCGGTACATTCGAAGCCGATCAGGCTTCCTGCCTCGGTCATGCCTACAAAATCTCCAACCCTCGCCCCCCACAATTCCTCCAGCCGCCGCTTGGTCGAGGGAATACTGGCGCCTGTTTCGGCCGTCAGGACGAGCAGTTCTACCTGCGTGTCCCGGGCCAGATTCAGTCCGATTTCCTCCGCGATGGATGCGAGATGAAGGGCGTAGGTCGGAGTGGTCGAAACCACCGTCGCGCCAAGCTCCTTGATCTGCTTCAGGCGAGCTTCACTGGGCTGCGCGCCCCCGGGAATGACCAGAGCACCTATCTTCTCCGCTCCACAGAACGCACCCCAAAACCCGATGAAAACGCTAAAGCCGAAGGGCGTGTAGAAGACATCCGAAGGACGCACGCCAAAGGCATAAAGGCCGTAGGCCCAAATCTCCGCCTGGCGCTCCCAATCCTTTCGCCCGTCGAGGGTTCGTAGAGGAGTCCGCCCTGAAGTTCCCGAGGTCTGGTGATATCGCACAGCCAGTTCCGGCGAAGCAGCCAGCGTATCCCCGAAGGGTGGGCAGCTGGCCTGGGCGGCCAGAAACTCGTCCTTGGTCAGGAATGGGATCAACTGAACGTCCTCGAGAGTGCGGATATCCCGCGGCTCCAAACCGACTTCGTCGAATTTGCGCCTCCACAGCCTGGAATTCTCATAAGCCCAGCTAACCATCACCTGGAGCTTACGCAACTGCAACTCGCACAGTTTCTCTCTTGGCATGGTTTCGGCCTTGGGATTCCAGTAGCCGACTGACCGCTTCTGAGCCATAGAGATCGATTCCTCCCTCTAAGTACCCTTGCGACACCTAAACCCAACGTTAAGTACGGTCTTCAATGCCCTGCCCAACCAGGCTCGCCAGCATCAACGTGAGGCATTGCATCAGGGGGCCAACCGCTCACACCCCTGAAGGACAAGCACTTATTTTGCCTCGTGGCCGGAGCACCTTCGACGGCCGGTCATCGGCGTTCTATAGTATAAAACAAAGGGGACCCCGATGCCAAACAGCATCGCAATCCCTACGAATTTCCAGTTCATAATAGTCGCCCGAGGGACTCACCCAACAAGGGACGATAGAAGCCGACCTTGGCTATACAGTAGATGTGGTAAGAATCGCCGATCAGGAACGACAGGCCCACAATTCCCAGCAGCGGCAAGGGTAGCTCCGTCGCGTAGCCGAAAACACCTATCACGATGGGCACCAGCAGTCCGAAGAAGACGGCGCCCAGGTAGAAAGCACGAGAGGGCCTGCCCCTGACCAACTCCGAGGCCGAGCGCTTGGCAGCTATCCCGATGGACGGCATCACGGCTATGTGGAGGACGATGAGCGCACCGCTGGAAATCGCTATCCACAGCTTGATGATCTCCAGCAAACCTACGTTCACCGGCGGAAGGTATCCAGGCATCATCACTTGGCATTAGATCTCTCAGTTCTCCAGGTATTGATCACCTCCGTCGAGGATGTGACGATGCCAAAGTACTCGGCCATGTTATCCAGTGTAGCCTGGTGAGCCTCTGGCTTGAACGCCGCGGTGCAATCGTCGAGGAAGACGACGTAGTAGTCCATCATATAGCCATCCCGCGCCGTGGACTCCACACACACGTTGGTCGCGACCCCGGTCATAATAAGAGTCTTGATCTGCAAGCTGCGCAGGATCAGATCGAGGTTGGTACCGATGAAGGCGCTGTAGCGATACTTGGAAATCTCGATGTCGCCTGGAGCCGGCCTTAGCTCATAATAGTCTTGACCCCAGGTGCCCGCCTGGCAGGAGGAAATCGTGGTACGGTTGGTCATTGCCAGGCAGGCCCGCCGCACGGCGGAAGCCGTCCACTCCAGGTTCAGCATCTTGACCCAGATGATTCTGGTGCCGACGCGTCGCGCCTCTTCGAGGAGGACGCCCAGTCGGGGAACCATCTCCTGCGCCAGGCTAACGTCATTCCCCCTAAGATGAAGGGCACCTCCCCCAGCGCAATAGTCATTCTGCACGTCGACGACAATTACTGCGGTGTGCTTGGGATCGACCTGAGATTCTAAACTTGCCAGCAAGATCAAGCCCTCCAGTCACTTGCGCTAAAACGCGCTACATCCTGCGCAGCGAAGCCACCATATTAATGGCCTCGGTAACGGCATTGGTGGCGTTGTCCGAATAGCCATCGGCTCCGAGCTTTTGAGCTACCTCCGGCGTCAAAGGAGCGCCGCCCACCAGAACCTTGACGTGAGGATTCTTTTGCTTGACACCATCGATCACGCCCTTCATTCCCATCATGGTGGTCGTCATCATGGCGGAGAGACAGAGGATATCGGAGTCCGTGCGAAGCTGCTCCTCCACGAACTTCTCCAGGGGCACGTCGACGCCAAGGTCGTGCACGGTGAAGCCCGCCACCTCGAACATCATCTTCACCAGATTCTTACCGATGTCGTGAACGTCGCCTTGAACCACCCCGATGACCACCTGGCCCTTGATCCTGGCCCTGTCCTCCTGTCGAATGTGAGGCTTGAGGATTTCAAGACCGGCGTAGAGGGCATCGGCGCACATCAGCACCTCGGGCACGAAGTACTCCTGTTGGTCGAACAACTTGCCTACCACCTCCATGCCTGCGGCCAGCCCTTCCATAACGGCCTCGTAGGCGTCGACCCCCTCCGCCAGAGCCCGGTTGCTGGCATCCCTTGAAAGGTCCTCGTCGTACTCGATTACCGCCTTCTTAAGGTCTTCGATAATTGCCTTCTTGATCTCTTCGGTTGGCACTTTCCTACCTCCCAATGGCACGATGCCAAAATCTAACGGCTGACCCTTTCGCCGCCATGCTCACGAACCGCTTTCACCAGGGCGGTCATGTTCTCGGGTGAGGCCGTGGGCCAAATGTCACACCCGGGCCAAACGGCGCTGATTCCCTGGTCGACACAATCCTTTACCGCGCTTCTCACCACATCCGGCGTGCCAAACACCAGCACGTTGTAGCCGTCCAGGTTGCCCAGGAGCACCGGCTCGCTCCCGATCGTGGCTCGCGTCGCCGTCAGGTCATTCTTGTGATCGACGCTCAATGCATCCGCTCCGCATTCCAGCATGTGGGTGATGATAGGGTTGGTTTTGCCACAGATGTGCAGAACCACCGGTCGCGGCATATTCTGGATAGCGCGAATCAAGTGCGGCTTGACCACGTTGGAAAAGGTCCGGGGGCTAACCATTCCCGAGGAAGCCCCCATTTCACGAATGGTGATGTAGTCGGCGCCCGCATCCCGGTAAATGCCGGCCAGCCGGATAATCAACTCGGTAAGAACGTCGAGAATGCGGGACATACCGGCGGGGTCCTTGGCCGACATCTTGAGGATGTCATTGAGCTCCATGGCCTGGCCAGCCAGCGTGAACGGGCCAAGAACGTACGTGCCGACGGCAATTCTATCACCGAACCGCTCCTTGAGCAAGCCCACAGCCTTGGTCACGACCGGCACCCTTCCTTGACTCGCCAGGTCTTCGGGAATCATGAGGTCATCGACCGTCCTGGCAATCTTGTCCCGCAGCGTCGGATACAATAGCTCCTCGCTGTCCTCGTAAGGGTTGAGCTTGGCCCCTAACAGCTCTGCCTCCACGCCGACGTCGAAGGGCACCACTGCCGAATCGAAGCCGTACATCTCCGGGGTGGTGGCTGCCAGGGCCGCCATTTCAGCGGCATCGAAGTGCACGCGGCTGAATTTCACCCCGCACTTCTCCATACCGGCCACAGTCACGCTACCCATGCCGCTGAAACACGGCATCCTATCTATGGGGCGCTTGTTCAATAGATTAAGGACCAGCTCTCTGGATGTCATCTTGCCCTGCACAGAACGAACCTCCTGCTTCTCACTTCGGCAGCTTGGCGGCGAAATCAGGGAACAATCGATATAGCGGGTGCTCGGAATTAGAGGGAGCGCTTCCGGATTCCTGGTAGTACATAGTCGAAAGCATCAGGTCCGCCGCAGCCACGGCCGGAAAGACCCACCGCGAATTTACCGCCGGCCCGTAGAAAAGGAAATCACTCCACAAAAAGGCGGCGATGCCGTTGGCCGCGGCGTCGAGTCCCGCGAACCCCCAGCCATCCCATTTCTCGCGGGCCTCCTTCCAGGCGTAGGTAGCGTTGGCAGCCGCGCAGCCGCAAGGGAAGCCGAACTCCTTCTTCACCTGATAGTTGGCCAGCAGCGTGAAAGTGGTCGAGGGGAGATTGAGAACCGAAGTGTCCACCAGAATGTTCTCGAATCCACCCGCTCCCACCACCCCCAGGAGCTTGGCCAACGAGTTGACTCGCCCCGCCGGCGTCGGGTCGTCGTTATCGAACACGCATAGAAGAACGTTCTTCACCCCCAGCTCCGCAACGGTAGCCACCTCTTCCTCGTTGTCGGTTCCCCAGGGTGTGATGCTGTTATACAGCAGCCGATCGACGAGCCCCAGATCAGCCACGAACCGCGCCGCTTCGAGCTTGGGCTTCAGGTTCCAGGCATCGATGGAGAAAGGCATGTCCGTGGTCTTCACGAAGAAATCTATGTAGTCCTTGAACTCATCGCCCGAATTGGCCACGATATCCATCATTCCCGGGATGCCCGTCTGGTGGGAAAGCTCCTCCTGACGGCGAATGTACTCCACCGCCTTCTCGCGATCGAACCTGCGCTCCCGGCGGCTTTCTATCAGGCGATCACCCTTATGGAACATGGACCCGATGAGCACCGTGGGGTTCTCGCCCGGTTGACCTCCGATCTTGATGCCGCCAATCGAGGCGACTTTTTGTTCTTTGTCTAGAAGAAACATGTTTCCTCCCTATCCCAACTGGCCGCGACCCTCACCCGGCCTTCGGCCGACCTCTCCCAGAGGGAGAGGTGATGCGCCCGTCCCCCGCCCCCCTTTTTCTCCTCACCGCCTGGGGATCGCTTCCAGGACCTCGGCGATATGCTTGAACTCGTCTTTTTGATGGGGGAAATACATTGCGTCCGTGAACTCACGGCTGAAATCAGGCTCCGTCGCCAGCTCAACGTATTCCACCCGGCGAGCGACCTCGTCGGCTTCGGCGCGCTTGGCCGCGTTCAGCAAGGCTATGCGAGCCCCGTCCCCGGCTGCGTTGCCCACAGAGTACACTCTATTCAAGTCGCAGTCCGGGAACAATCCCAATACCATCGCCTGCTCGCGATCGATGTAGCTGCCGAAGGCGCCGGCCAGTATCACCCTGTCCGGATGCGAGACCCCGAAACGGCGCAGAAGGATCTTTGCCCCGCAATACAGCGCACCCTTGGCCAGTTGAACGGCCCGGACGTCTTTCAGAGAAACCGTGATGTCCTGTCCGATCGAGGTCTCCTCGGCTCGGGCGATCACGAACTGGGGCCTGCCGTCCGCGGACTTGGTGAGGCGAGGGGAATCCAGATTCTTGGCGAAGGCGCCGTTCCTTTGCAGCACACCTGCTTTGAACATCTCCGCCACGGCGTCGATGATGCCCGACCCGCAGATGCCCTTGGCTCCGACCTCGCCCGCGGGATAGCTGGTATGCCATTCCGCCTTGCCGATCACTTTGAACTGCACGTCGAGCGAATGAGGATCGATCTTGATCCTCTCGATGGCTCCCGGCGCGGCGCGCATGCCGAAGTTGATGTGGGCGCCCTCCAGCGCCGGACCGGTGGCGCAGGAGCACGAGATCATCTTGTGCCGGTTCCCCAATACTAGCTCGCCGTTGGTTCCGATGTCTATGATCAGAACGGCCTCGTCCTGGTTGTAAGGCTCTTCGGCCAGAAGCACCCCCACGTTGTCGGCACCCACGAAACCGGCTTCGTTCGGCAGCACGTGCACGTTGGCCGACGGATTGATCTTGAGACCGAGATCACTCGCCCTGACGTCGATGGAACTATTGCGAGCCGGAGTGAAAGGCGACATGCCCACATTCCTGGGATCGATGTTCAAGAAAATGTGGTGCATCACCGTGTTGCCCACGACCACCATTTCGAGGATATCCTCTGGCCTGATGCCCGCCTGGGCCGCCGCCCTTCGGGCTATGGTGTTCAGGCCTTCGACGATCGCGGCGTGCATCTTCTCCAGGCCGTCCTCCTGGCTCATGGCGTAGGTGATGCGCGACATCACGTCCTCGCCGTAAGCCACCTGAGGATTCATCATCGATTCGGTGGCCAGCACCTTGCCGCTGCGCATCTCGGTGAGAAAACCGACCACCGTGGTGGTGCCAATGTCTACGGCCAGCCCGTGCGTGTCTTCCACAAAACCCGGCTCTATCGCGATGATCCGTCTGTTTTGCCAGATGGAAGCAGTGACCTTCCAATCGCCGTTGCGCAGCGCGGCCGGAAGACCCTTCAGCGCGGCGTAGTCGATCTCCAGGCCCGTGAGCTCGTAGGTAGAAGTCAGGGCATTGGAGAGCCGTTCGAAATCACCCAGCGAATCCACCAGCGAGGGTTTCGGCAGCTCCACGTAGTACTTCTTGACCGCCGGAGCGAGGGTGATTGCTCGCTCAGTTGCCGCCTTGCGAACTATCTGCTTGGTCCTTCGACTGATCTCGGGAACGAAAACAAGAACGTCCCCCTGGACTCTCGTCTGACAGGCGAGACGAGTATTGTTAGCCCGGTCGGCTTCTTTAATGAACTTGAGCTCGTCTTGCGTGACGGGTGAGAGGTGGCCCATGCCCGACTCGATTCCGTGTCTCTGGAAAAAGCCCTCCTCGATGCGCACCTTACACTTGCCGCAGGTGTGCTTTTCGCCACACACGGTCTCTATCTCGACGCCGAGCTCACGGGCGGCCTCCAACAGGGTCTTGCCCTGTTCGATCAGGCCACGCCTGCCCGACGGCTGGAATATGACTTTACATTCCACCATTATCACAACCCTCCACGCTATGCAGGTCTGCCAGGAGACAGCAGTTGAGTTTACTGTCCAGTTGAATCCAATCTATTCCAACCCCGATCAGGGCAATACGGCTAACAGCCGAATCGGCCGCCGTCTGCACGATAACCTCGCCGTTGGCGTAATCGATCTGAACCCACCCCTCGGCGGTTCGGAATACGCCCTTCGCCCGGCTGACCCGCCCTATGTCCGAGCGTCTGAACTCTTCAAACAGGACAAGCAGGGCATCTCTGTCGAACGCTCCGGTGAAGGCGCTGCTGCAACACTCGATCTCCGCTTTCCCGTCGTCGAGCTCAGGCGGGAGCGCTTCCGATCGAAACTCCTCTCCGTCCACGCGCCCAAAAGAAGCAAGGAGCGCGCGCGCTTCTCGATTCACTCGTCCCACCACGTCCTGAATCCACAGCGCTTCCCTGGGCTCGACCAGATCGCACTTGTTCACGACGACGAGGTCGGAGACCTCGATCCGAGACTCCACGAAGCGAGTGCTGCTGGCATAATACTTTCCGAAAGTGGAAGCATCGAGCACCAGAATGCGCCTGATCCTTCTTACGAACCCCTCTATCGAGACCCGCCGAATTCCCTCCAGCACACCTGGTACCGCGGCAGCTGTGGAAGGCTCGATTATAAGTCGCTCAGGGTGGAAGTCGAGAGCCACGCCTCGAATCTGGTCTTGAACCTCATCGCCTATTAGCGCCAGTACAGGCCATTGTACCGGTCCTTGTTCTTTTTGTCCTTGTTCTTTTTGTCGATGGGTCCGGCCAAGACGCTCCTTGGGAAGCAGGCCGAGCCTCCCCCTGTTGCCGTCGCTCTCCCGGCCTCCCTCCGCAAATG
>JAMDCE010000576.1:0-17926 GCA_023489135.1 Chloroflexota bacterium | reverse complement strand
CCTGCGCGCTGTTCTGGAGAGCCAGGGGGGGCTGGCGGAGTTAGTGGGAGAGGCTTCGAGCGGACACGATGTTGTTTCTCTGGTAACCCAACTCAAGCCCGCCCTGTAGCACTGCGTCTTGTCCCCCGCCCGCTACGTTGTCGGATAGGCATCTAGCGGATTTTGCCACAATCTCGAGGCTGTCAGCGGAGAGCAAGAAGAACTCGCCCAACCGTGCATCCGCGGCCAAGCTTCCCACCAAGGAGGTCTTCCCGCTGCCCAGGAACCCCGATATCACGTCGACGATCATTACCACCCATCATTCAGAGAACTGATCCCCCGCTGTGGCCATACCTGTCTGCCGCGCTAACCATGGCCCTGAGGTTTTCCGTGGGCGTGCTGCTGGCGATGGCGCATCCCGGCGCGAGAATATCTACCCCCTGCGCCAGAAATTCGAGGCACTGCCGCTCCACGTCCGCAGCCACCCCGGTCGCCAGGGTTATGGCCGGGTCCGGACCGGTGATCAACACGACCCTGTCTCGTACCCTTGCCTCGGCCACGCGACTGTGTATCTGCCCCTCGTAGCTGAGCGCCGTGGCTCCAGTTGAAGCCATTTGCTCGACGGTAGAGCTTACATCCCCGCAGATGTGAAGGATCGAGGGGAGCTTCACGCTGGCGAACAGACGGCGTTGATACGGATAGGCGAGGTTAACGTAAATAGCGGGGCTTATTAGCTCGGCTGAGGCTGCCATATCCTCTACGCATATTATGTCGGCACCCGCTTCAGCCAGGGCCCCGGCCACCAGCACCCCAACCCGAAGGCAGGTTTCCAGAATCGGAACCAGAGCCTGGGGGTTCTTCATCGTCTGGGTGAGCATCGTCCTTGTTCCGAGAAGCAACCCGGCTAAAGTAAACGGACCGGTCACGCCTCCAATAATGGCGACTTCGTCCCCCCAGGACTGCTTCAGCAGCCTCACCGCTTCCAACAGCACCGGGACCCTGCCGCGGCCCAGCAGGTCATCCGGAACGTCGAGAGCTTCTCCGACCCTTGCCACATGCGTGGCTATTCCGGGAACGTGGTCAAGTCCGCCACTCTTGATCTGACAACCGAGCGCTTCAGCTTCAACGGTCTGGCAAAAAGGGACTCTGACCGAGTCCAGCCCGAGAACCGAATGGGCGGCGCTCGCCAAATCAGCCATCTGTCTGGCATCCGTGTGCGCCTCGGGCCAATGGACTCCGACCCGTCGCATCTGATCCCGAGTGGCGCTCTGGCTAGCGCATATCACCGGCACTCGGCCACCACGACCAGTCCGTGCCATAGCCGACGTAACGCGTCTCTTTCGTTCGCCAGCCTCCGTTTGAAGCACGCCGCGCACCTCCAAAGTAACCTGCAGCGAGACACGTACGAGTTCAGACTCCGCGAACCGACCCACTGTCATTCCCGCGAAAGCGGGAATGACAGTGGGCACGTGCGATGGATTCCCGCTTTCGCGGGAATGACGGGGTGATGCGCTAGGCGGAATTCTGAGCTCTTACGAAGACACTGAAGCAAGGACAAAGCTCATCACAAGTATATCCGGACGACTGTGGCAAGAAAAGGCGTTAAGTGGTGGAATATCTGTCGCGATCTTGCGGTACTTAATGGCACTGTCGTCTGATTGTGGTTTTCTGCCGTGGTGTTGGGCTACCCATCGCGACGTTCCCTTCTCTGGAACTGCCTGGGAGTGACTCCTACGACGCGCTTGAAGGCCTGGGTGAAATGGCTCGGCTCGCTGAAGCCCACCCCTTCCGCTATCACTTGAACCAGGAGGTCGGTTTCGAGCAAGGCGCGTTTTCCAGCCTCAACCCTGACTTGAGTCAAGTAATGGCGGAAAGAATCCCCCTCCGCTTTCTTGAAGATCGAGCTGAAGTACCAGGGGCTAAGTCCAACGGCATCGGCGACCTCACCCAAAGGCAGACGCCTGTGAAAATTATCGCCAATGTACTTCTTGGCCGATGCGACCACACCACGCGGTCTCAGCTTGTCCGTCCCGGGTTCCTCGGGGCGCCCGGGCGAGACGGCAGCAAGTTCCCCTGCCAGGCGATGGCCGTGGACGGAAGCAAAGCTCGCCTCACCACTTTCCACCTCCCGCGCAATCCGCCCGATCGCTTCACGGATGGAATCAGGAGAGCTGGGTTTTAACAAGTAGTCCGATGCTCCCAGGCGGAGCATCTTCTGGGCGTAGGTAAAGTCAGGGTAGGCTGTGAGCACAATAATCCTCGTGTAGGGCGAGATACTCCTGATCCGCTCGGCCGCAGAAATTCCATCGCCCCCCGGCATTCGTATGTCGAGGAGCACGAGGTCGGGCTTGAGTTGGGTTACCAGAGAAACAACATCGTGTCCGCTCGAAGCCTCTCCCACTAACTCCGCCAGCCCCCCCTGGCTCTCCAGAACAGCGCGCAGGCCTTTCCTGACCAGCGGCTCGTCGTCCGCAATGACCACCCTCAGCAATCAAGTACCTCTCTTCTTCAACATTGATTGTATGGCACGTCGCGGCCTCGCTGCTAACCCCTCGACACGTCTGTTTCCAAGGCGCTGAGCTCGGGCAATTCCACGGGAATATTCAGGCGCACCAGTGTTCCTCGGCCTACGTGGCTGAATACCTCCATCGCCGCCCGGTCTCCAAAGTGGTGCCGCAGACTGCGGACGACGTTCATCATTCCAAGCCCGGCAAGTCGAGTTTGAGATTCGGCCTTCTCCAGGCGGTCGATGACTTCATGCGCCACTTCCGGCGACATACCCTCACCGTCGTCCTTGACCTCGATTACCACGCGATCCCTTTTCCGACGAGCTTGAAGCACAAGCGTTCCGTTTCCCACTTTGGCCTCGAGTCCGTGGATTATGGCATTCTCCACCAGCGGTTGCAGGATTAGCACCGGGACATCTACAGCCGCCGCCGAGGGATCGACGTCAACCACGACCTGCAGGCGGTCTCCGAACCGAGCCTTCTGAATCAACAGATAACCCTTCACTTGCTCGATTTCCTGTCCCAAAGGCACGAGCTTCCCTATCTGGCGAAGGTTGTAACGAAGAAGATCGGCCAGGGCGCACACGATTTTCACCGTCTCTTCGGCTTTCTCCAGCGAGGCCATCCACATCACCGTATTTAGCGCATTGAACAGGAAGTGAGGATTAATCTGCGACTGCAACATGCCGAGTTCTGTTTCGTAGAGCATCTTCTCGAGCTCGGCCTGACGCTGGGACCTGCGCTTAGATAGGGATGCGGCTAAGACGTGCCCCACGAGAGCCTGCAGCAGACCAGCCGCGCCTTCTATCTCCCGGAGCGAAGCGACTCGAAGCTCGTCCACGGCGCGCTCCATTCCCTTTTGGTCGAGGTCAAAGCCCTCGCCGACCCGAATCAAGACCGCTCGCCGTTTCGGGGACAGGGGTTTAGAGAGCACCTGGCCGCTGAGAAGCAGCGCGATGGGCTGGTTTTCCTCGATAATTGGCGCGCCACAAATAGTGATCCCCAGGTGGCAGGAGTGACGTACAAACGTCTTGAAGCCTGTCTCTGCCGACCGGGCAATGACCTTCCTGAAATCCTCCCGGCAACGTTCTTGGCCCGAAGCTGAAGTCCAGGCAACCCGGCAGAGACGCGGAAATGACTTTAGATCGACAGGGACAACCCGCTTGCCGCGAAGGTCAAATATGCCACATCCTGCTGGCAAACCGGTTGCCTGAACGAAAGTAGCTAGAAGCTGCTCGAGAGCCTGGACGTCCACGCACTTATCTAAATCGATTGCCGGGTTAAGGCCTGTCCGATAACTCTCACCCTGTAGCGCCAGCAAGTTATCCCTTTTCCGCTGAGACATCTTGTATTAGACCGCGGCAAACGAAATCGAAAAAGAACTCCCCGATCTCCTCGGGGTTTAGAGGACCGTCCGGAGAGTACCAGCGGTAAATCCAGTTGCAGATCCCCAGAATGCTGAAGGTGGCCATTCTGACGTTGGTCCTTCGAAAGACCCCCTTTTCCATCCCCTCTTCCAGAATCGCCCCCAGCAGCTGTTCGTAACGGTGCTGCTGGGCGACGATCTGGCGTCTGAAATCCTGCGAAAGATGCTTCGTATCCTCCAACAAAACCGATAAATCGTTTTGAGAAGAAACGGAGTAGCGAACGTGGTGAGAAATGGCGGCCCTCAATTTCTCTAAAGGAGAAGCTTCGAGAGCGCAGATGGAAGCCAGAGATGCGCTGGTCTGCTCCAGCGCCGAGCTAACGATCAAGAACAGGAGATGCTCTTTGGAAGGGATATGGTGGTAAAGACTGCCCTTGTACAATCCTACCGCATCGGCGAGGTCCTGCATCGACGTGCCGTGGTAGCCCCGCTCCTTGAACAGCCTGCTGGCCACCTTTCGAAGCTCTGCCGGGGTGACCCTGATTTTCTCGGGCATCGCCGAATTGCTGACCACGCAAACTCCAGAAAAGAAATCAGCGACAACAACCAGGAGGTTATACCAAACGTTTGGTATCGCGAATATAGCACCCGGTTCCGCGCTTGTCAATATTGGCACATAACAGAATTGTTAAGCTACGAGCGCCCTTAGTAAGCAGTTTTTTACCTTGCTCGGATAGCATAGAGCTAAGCCGCGTGAAGTACCAGCAGTTCCCACCGTTGCCAGGGGGTCACATGCTAATAGCCCGCGCACCCGTTCGTATCAGTCTCGCCGGAGGAGGCACAGACCTGGCCGCCTACTATTCGAGACACGGCGGGATGGTGGTCAGCGCAGCCATAGACAAGCACTTCTACGTATTCGTCAACGTCATCGAAGGACGCGATATCCAGATATCGTCCTCGGACTACCATACCTTCTATCGCCACAACTGCAGGGAGTCGCTGTTTTGGGAAGGCGAGCTCAGCCTGCCTCGCGCCATCCTGCACGAATTCGGCTTCACCCAGGGGCTTTCGTTATTCCTGGCATCGGAGGTGCCACCCGGCACCGGCCTCGGCTCCTCCAGCGCCGTCGCCGTAGCGATTACCACGGCCCTCGCCACGCTCAGGGAGCTTCCCCTGAGCAAGCAGGAGCTGGCCGAAACGGCCTGCCGCATCGAGATCGAGAAGCTGGGCATGCCTATCGGCAAGCAGGACCAGTACGCCTGTTCCTACGGCGGATTGAACGCGTTCTTCTTTCAGAAAGATGGCGCTGTAGTGCGCGAGTCTCTTGAGATCGAGCCCGAGAAGATGCGGGCGCTGGAAGAACGGTTGATGCTTTTCTTCACCGGGTCTGCCCACAACTCGACGACGATACTCAGGGAGCAAAAGCAGTCCTCGCAGATAGACGATGGCTCAACCGTGGCTTCGCTCCACTCCATCAAGGCGATAGCGGTCGAGGTCCGCAGGCTACTTGCCGCCGGGCAACTGGATCAATTCGGAGCGCTGCTGCACGAAAGCTGGATAGAGAAGAGGCGGCTGGCCACAGGCATCTCGAACGCGGAAATCGATCGCTGGTATCAAATGGCGCGCGTTAAGGGTGCGGCGGGTGGCAAGCTGACCGGAGCCGGTGGAGGGGGATTCCTGATGTTCTACTGTAATCCCGACCGACAAGCGGCAGTGACCGACGCGCTCGAAAGCGAAGGGCTGCGGCGAATGGATTTCCGATTCGAGTCCGGAGGAGCAAGAATCCTCATGCACACGGCTCACAGCTTACCTCTTGATTGCATCAACGGTTGTGAAAAGGAACTGCGGCGAAACAAGAGTTAAGCTTAGAGGCGCGTGTACGACGGATCAGTGCAGCCGGAGCTGCTATTCCAGATCTCCGATATCCTCTTCAGGCAACACAAATGGGAACAAACAATTCGCTCGACAACAGTAGTCTGCTCCTGGTGGGAGTAATAACCTACAACGAGATAGAGGATAGACACACCCTTAGAATGACTCGATCCTGGGAGCAGCGACTGAGCAGAGGTCGGATTCTCGATGTGATTGAGCCTGACTCTTCGGATCGTCACATTCTGGAGTTGCTGGCCCAAGGGGCAGGTAGCAAACAGATCGCCCGGGCGCTCTCCAGCAATTCCGATTCCGCCGGCAGACGGATAAGGAAGGTTCTGGATCGACTGGGAGTTGAATCGCGAGCCGAAGCGGTGGCCCTGGCTACACGGCTGAAATGGATCCGCCCATGAAAATCAGTATTTTTGGCCTTGGCTATGTCGGTTGTGTTTCGGCGGCGTGCCTGTCTTCCGATGGTCACGACGTCATCGGCGTGGACCTGAATCCGAGCAAAGTGGCCACCTTGAACGAGGGCCGCAGCCCGATAGTAGAACCGGGACTGGACGAAATGGTAGCCGAGACAGTCCGAGTCGGGCGTTTGCGGGCCACTGAAAACGCAGTCGAGGCCGTTGGAGACAGCGATCTATCTATCATATGCGTGGGCACGCCAAGCACCGAGGTGGGTGCGCTGGACCTGCAGCACATTCGCCGGGTGTGTGAGCAAATCGGCGCAGCCCTGCGGCAAAAGCGCGCCGGGCACACCGTCGTGGTGCGCAGCACCGTGTTGCCGTCCACCACCGAAACGGTGATCATCCCCACGCTGCAATCCTCTTCCGGACGCACCGCCGGCGAGGACCTCAGCGTAGTGGTCAACCCGGAGTTCCTCAGAGAAGGAGCGGCGGTCCGCGATTTCAAGTTTCCTGCTCGCACCGTCATCGGTGAAATGATTGACAGAGGCGGGGACCCGGTGGCACGTCTCTATCAGCACCTCGATGCCCCCATCGTGCGAACCAGCCTGCGCGCGGCGGAAATGGTGAAGTACCTGGACAATACTTTCCACGCCTTGAAGATCGCCTTCGCCAACGAAATCGGCAATCTCTGCCAGGCTGAGGGCGTTGACAGTCACGAAGTAATGAACATCTTCTGCCTCGATACGAAGCTGAATCTGTCGGCTGCTTACCTGAAGCCGGGTTACGCCTTCGGTGGCTCGTGCCTGCCCAAAGACGTTCGGGCGCTGCTCTATCGCTTGAAGAAGCGAGACCTCTCGGCGCCCGTTTTGGAAGCGATCCTGCCCAGCAACGAGATGCAGATGAGCCGGGGTATCCAATTGATTCGTCGTTTAGGCAAGAACAGGATTGGCGTGCTCGGCCTGAGCTTCAAAGCCGGAACCGATGACCTCCGCGAAAGCCCCACCGTGAGTATGATCGAGACCCTTATGGGCAAAGGCTACAAGGTTTGGGTATACGATCCCAACGTCTCGCTGGCCAACCTGGTAGGGACCAACAAAGCCTTCATCGAACGCCAGCTTCCTCATATCGCCAACCTGCTGCGCGATTCCGTGGAGCAGGTCCTGGAGCGGGTCCAGGTGGTGGTAGTGGCCAATAGAGAGCCGACCTTTGCCGACATCCCGCAGCGGCTGCGTCCGGGACAGGTCCTGGTGGACCTCGTTCGATTGGTCGATGACCCAAGGTCCATGAACGGTGCTTACTATGGCATTGCCTGGTAACGCATTCTTCGGGACACCCTACCGGTTCAGCGCCAGTACTTCTCGATCCTGGCCAGTAACTCGGCGTAATCGAACGGGCCGGAGATAAACTCATCCGCGCCGGCGCGAAGACCGGCAAGTCGTTCCACAGACGTACACTTGTGTCCGAACATCACTATTCGGGTTCCCCTTAGCGTTGGACTACTTGAGAAATCTCGGCAAAGGGCGTAGCTGTTCGCCACGCTCAATTGCGCATCCAGCACAATTACGTCAGGATGCCCGGGCACGAGGTGGTCGGTTCCCACGGACGCGGCATCAATCTGTAGGACCACGAATCCCTCCTCCTCCAGCACGTGCGAAATGAGTCTTCGCGTAATCTCGTGCTCGACAAGAACGGCAATCGTTTTCATCCGCTGCGCTTTCGTCGGCATCAGAATCAGCTCGGCTCCTTGGCTTAAGTGAGGAACCCGGCCCAGGAAACGACTCTCAGCCAGAGTGCAGAGGCACGCTAGCTGGGTATCACAGGATAATGATGCATCACGGAGTTAAAAAGAGGCGCGGGATGAAACCGGACAGGGCTAACAACATCTTAATCTTGGGGCTTTTCCGGTGCTAAAGTGTGGAGTTGAGCAACAGGTTATCTACAATTCGGAATCGGAAGACAGAGATAGAAAGCAGTTTCACCTCCTCCCGGGTTCTTGATCAAGATTCTGCCGCCGTGTTGCTGGGCGGTTAGCTCCGCAGCCCTTAGACCCAAACCAAACTGGCTAACAGCAGCTCCGCAGCCTTTAGGGCGTGGCCTCGGTGATCTGGCCGACCCGGTAGTGGCAGGAGATGGCCGACCATCTTGAGCCAACTCGCCGTTCTCGCCAGCCTCAACGCTCAGGTTTAGTTCGTCTCCTACCTGCAGAACACCAACATCAACCCGGCCGGCCTCGGAGCTACATTTGATGGCGGCAACCAGTATGCTGACCAAAGCCCGTTCGAGCCGCCTGCGATCCCCCATCACCCCAGGCAAATCAGCGCCATCAGGGTTCGGGGTATGAACTCTTACCTTCGCGGCCATGGGCCCCAGATCCGCCACCGCGGTAAGTATGATTTGAGTTATGTCGACGAATTCCCAATGCATCTCGAACTGCCCCACCTCTGCCAGATACACGTCCAAGATGTGCTCGGCTATCCGGTTGAGATGTCGGGCACTCATTTGAATCGAAGTTAGAAAATCGCGCTGCAGAGGATTTAGCTCGCCACCCTTGTCTGCCAGCATCAGACTGGCCAGCGCCGAGATCGTGGTCAAAGGGGTTCGCATTTCGTGAGAGACCACCGGCAGCACCTGCATTATCTCGTGAACAGGAACCAGCGCGCAATCCTCTAGGCTATCCTGCTCGCGCACGCTGCTTCTTGACGACAAGACCTCGCAAGATTCGGTCGGCAGCGATTTACGTCCCAAACTGCCTATCACTGTTTTACTGACGCGCAAATCTGTACCCTACCCCCCGGATAACTTGAATGTATATCGGATTGGATGGATCGGGCTCGATCTTCTTTCTCAAACGACTAATGTAGACGGCGATCTCACTCAAGGCACTCTCGTGCTCCCAATTCCAGATGGAATCCAGGAGGTTATCTCGGGAAACAACGTGCCCGGCGTTCTCCATGAGACAATGCAGGATTTTCATTTCGGTGGGCGTCAGATCCACCACCCTCTTGTCCGGCAAGGTGACTTTCAGCTCGCTGGTGTCCAGTTTCACACCTCCGACTTTGACGACCGTACGTGGAACCAGCGACCCCGAAACCTTGAAGCGCCGCAACACCACCCTGGCACGCGCCAGAAGCTCTGCCGGCTCAAAAGGCTTTACGATGTAGTCGTCGGCTCCGAGTTCAAGTCCGTACAATTTAGTGCCCATATCTCCCCTGCCGGTTAGGAATATGATCGGCACTTTATAGCTATCCTGTCGCAATTGATCGCAGAACTCGAAGCCGTCTCCGTCCGGCATCGTCACGTCGAGGATTATGAGATCGGGATCTTTTTCCTGGACGTGGTCCCATGCGGCCCGAATGGTGGAGGCGGCAGTCACGCTATAGCCCGCGTCGGTCAGGATGAACTTGGCCACCTTGAGGATCATCGGGTCATCATCGACCACCAGCACGTTCATGTTCAGACCTCCTTGATCATTCCGGCCACTTGCGCATTCATTCCTCCCGACCCCGACCGCCGGAGCTTGCCATCGTTCCAACCTTGGGCCAAAAGCAAATAGCTCGAAGCTTTCTCGCTCGCAGTCCTTTCGCGCAATATCCCTTGCATAGCGAATCCTGTGCGTCTAGCAGGAGACGGATCAGTCGCTACAACCGCGTCCGGCCCAACATCGCCCCGAGCCACAACCCAGCTATTTAGTTCCAGAACGACTGTGTGCTTCACCACACACAGTCCTAACCATTCTACTTCCTTTTCGACAAACCTTCGGTAAAAAATGCCCTCCGGAATACTTACAATTCTTTAGTTCAAATCCCGGGCTGTCGGGAATCTCTTACGCTCAATCTGTAACCCGCTCCTCGCACAGCCTCGATGTATCCTTCTCCGTCGTGCTCCCCCAGCTTGCGGCGCACCCTGCTGATGCAAACACGGACGTAGCTATCGTCGCCGCACCCGGAACCCCACACACTCTCGCTCAACTTCTCTCGGCTAATCACCTTGCCCGGCCTGGACATCAAGCAGCGAAGAACTTTCATCTCGGTGGGCGACAGAATGATCTTCTTGCCGTTAGGAAGGACCGCGGTGAGCGAGGATACGTCCAGCTCCAGTCCAGCCACGTTCATTACCACGCGATCAGTCTGAGCTTCGCGAGCGGACCGGCGCAGGGCTGTCCGTACGCGGGCGACGAGCTCAGTGTAGGAATACGGCTTGACCACATAATCGTCGAAGCACTGAGTCGCCAGCAGGGTCTCGACACGATTGCCGGCATTTACCAGAAGCATCGTTGACAGGTCGCGCCGTATCTCCCGCATCTCTCTGGAAAGGTGTACATCGGACTCGGTAGGAGCTTCGCAATCCAAGATCGCCAGAGAGATATCTCGCCGTGTGATAACGGCCAGCGCGGCCTGGGGGTTATTGGCGGTATAGACGTTAAGACCTTCTTCCGCCAGTACGAAAGATACCAGCTTGCAGCTGCGCTCATCCTCACCGATGAGGAGGATATTCGTGCTTGTCTGATCCTGGGTCGTATGCACTAACAGATAACCCTACGCTTGAGCTGCCGACAGCCATTGGCTTCGGTCAACTCGATCCCGAACGATAACACACGAACGCAACAAGCGAGAGCTAGCTTCGAGAAAGCTAAGAGAACCTTGAAGTCGGCTCTTCCCTTATCTTAACAACTCTTAATAACCATTATATGAAGCACAGACCCATTTGTAAAGAGCCCTTGCCTGTTAGGGCTTGCGCAGCGGGTCAAGACGCAGGTTGATGAGTAGGGAAAGGAGGAAGGCTCGATATCCTAACTGGCGTTGGGTTGAGACGACTTTTTCGTCGTCGGTATGCTTGCTTGTTGGGGAAAACTGCGCAGCGGTTGGCCACAAATTGCGCAGCGGGTAGTCCGCAATATTTGGCGGGGGTGTTTTCGAGGGCTGCGAAACCTATTTCAGCGAAGAGATGGAACTGGGAATCGATCTTAGGTATCGTGGAGGGCGATGGATAACGGCAGACAAGAATATCCCCCTAACCCGCTCTTCCTTCGGTTTGTCCGGGGTTTTTGCGAAGAGCAAGTCACCTTCGCCACTATTGAAGCTCAGTTACCCCACCCTACATTGTCTGGAAGTTGCTGGCCTCCCTTACTAGCCGGCCTAGCGTGTGCAGGTTGACCATGAAGTCGGCCACCTGCACCTCTTTGGTGTTACGCTCCGTGCCGTAGGACTTCATCCGCTTCAGGCCCATTCCTTCCAACTGCGAGTTGCGGTTCTCCGAGAGGTTCCGCCGCCCGTAGCGCTGGTCCCATTCTTCCGATCCGTAGGGTATCTCCCTGGCCAGTCGTACGCACCCACCAGGCAACGTTCGCCCCACATTGATGGTGAAGCCCAAAGATCCCTCATCCAGGTAGGGGCAACCCTCTACTGCGCATACCTCCTCACCCTCCGTGCGCGGCTCCTTACGACACGCCTGCCGACATACATACTTTCTGCGACGACTGTTGTAGTCATAGCCGTTAGAGTGGAGTTCGTAACCGTGGGGACACAGCGGATGACCATTCCCGTTGTAGCCCCGAAGTATGCACTTTTCCAGGTCCTTGTCTCCCGCGTCCGCGCGGATGTCCACCATGCGCAAGGCCCCCAGATTCCAGATGGCATTTAGGGATTCTTCATAGCCAATTCCCGAATCCCCCAGATACTCGCCGATGCTCAGAGTGGGGAACCGGTCCCGGACCTCCTGCACTTCCTTAGGGAAAATCTTGCGCTCATCGACATTGGCCGAATAGAAGCTGCTTTTCGCCGTCCAGGCTACTGAAAAACGGTCGTCTAATTCCCGCTGGGCGGTGCTGCGATAGCCAAACACATCCGTCCCTTTGGCCTTGTCCTCTTTACTGGGCTCGGCCTCCGCCTTCTGGTGTTTGTTGTTGTGTCCCTCGTAGTGGATGAACCTAGCCTTGGGGTCCAGGGTACTAGCCCGCTTACAGCGCTCTTGGCATTCTGGGGTGTTGCAAGAACAACCCGGGAGACCCTTGTCTCGGGCGTTGCAGGGTCGACCCTGAGCTGTAGGGGGCTTATCGGTGGGATTGCTGGTTCCTTCCTCGCTCCGTTTGCAGTCCAGAGAAGGACTGGCCCCAGGGATTGGCGCTGAATTGGCGCTGGGGGTCTCGATAGGAGTGGCATCCTGGCCCTTCCCTCGCTCTGTCTGTGACTGAGGGAAGGGCTGGGCCGATGTGTCGCTGGCATCGCTTTCGGCCACGTCCTGTGGGTGCTCTACCCCACTACTTACTTGATTTGATATGTCTCGGGGCTCTGCCACTGGCTGGTAGCAGTCATTGGTGGTGAGTTGACAGCTGGGGCGGCTGAGGGATTGATGAAGCATGCCGTCGTGACTCATAGTTACGCCACGTTCCGGGGGATCGCCGGGGTAGGTGCTGCGCTCGGGGCAGAGGCCGTGCTGGCGCAGAAGGTCCATGAAGCACGGACAGAGTTCATCGAAGACCTGGGGACCGACGGTATTGAAGAAGTAGCGCAGTCCCGAGGCCGAGGGGGTATTACCCTCGTCGAAACCGAACAGGGTACGCCAGCCAGCCCCGTGGTCGCCCGCCAACAGTTTGGCCAATTTGCGCCAACCCAGCTTCAGTTCGCGACGTAAGCATATGCAGAGGAACATGGACACTGGGTGGAAGGGTAACTGGCCCTTGTTGCTGACTTTGTAGATCCGAACCAGGACGGGCTCCAGAGGGGAGAAGTCGATGAGGTAAATGGCGATTTCAAAGTCGCTGAGCTTGGCGAGACGGGCTCCATCCAACAGGGCAGCAGATCCAAGGTAGCGGTAGTGAGAGCGGTAACGCGCCTTGGGGGATGCTGGCTCCGATACGATTGCTTTGTGCGAACGTATCGGAGCGAGCAGCTTATTGTCTACGGGGAAGACCAGTGGCAGGCTGGACAAGAGAGACTCAACGGCGAACATGGCCACTAAGAGAGGTTGTGCCGCGCGCTTCTTGATGGCAGTGAGTGGGGATTGCTCCGTGCGCGGACCGTCGGAGGTCGGTGGAATTGGCGTGGCAAGGTCCTTTTCTGGCGAGACCGGGTTGGTTCTTCCATGAAGGATACTCATCGCTTGGCCCTCCGCGCACGACCGGCTCGACCTGCCTTATGGTGGCGGGCGAGCGTTTGGTGGTAGTCAGAACGGCGGTTGCGTTCTAGCAGGCGACGTAAGGTTAAGGAGTGTGCTGGATGGGCTAGCCAGAGGATCGCCGCGGTGTGGAGTTGGTGAACACGCTGGCGGCTGATGCCCATCGTGTGGCCGATGGCCGCAAATGTCTGTGGCAGGCTCCGACCGAAACCATAGCGAGCGACGATGATCTCGCCCAGCCGGGGCGGGAGATGCCCAACGAGGTCCAGGAGAGCGGAGCGAACCTGGGCGTCGTGGATCTCATCCACAAGATCGGTAGCCTCAGAGGGGACATCTGAGAAGAGCGGGGAGGAAGATAGGCGCGAATGGACGGCAACAGCACGCCAGACCGCACGGGTGATGGCCGGAACGGCATAGGTGCTGAAGGTGGTACCCCGTTGCGGGTCGTAACCACGGATGGCAGCCCATAATCCGATACGCCCCTCATGCACAGCGTCGTCGAATGGCAGTCCCCCAAGCCACTGCCGACGCACCACCCATCCCACCAACCCCTCGTGCTCAGCCATTTGCTCGGTTGAGATGGTAGCTTCCCTCGGCGGAGCACACGTGGTAGAATTAGGTGTAGACAAGTGGAAACCTCCTTTCTTGGGAGTCAAAGCTCCCTCGATAAGGAGGTTCCCCTTTTTCTATACCAAGAACACGAAACGGCTACAGGACGTTTGCCCCCTGCACACTCCGTGCCTGGGTTGATCTCTATTCCTCTATTGGGTTGGCCTTCTCCCTCTCACCCGCTGCGCACCCCCCTGTTATCTCGGATTGCCGGATTTCTAGGGTGATTTTACGGATAACGCCCCCTTGACTTTTGGTGAGAGAACGGATACTATCTAGGCCGCAAACAACCCCACCTCAGCTGTCCTGGTGGGTTCCCTTTTTGCACAGGTTGTACACCCAAACCCGGAGGAAGACGTGCCCAGGGTAACGATATCATCTCTCCGAGACAGTCAGGATGTGACGGGATTCTTCATGGTCCGAAGCCGGCAGTTGCGCCAATTTCGCGAGAGAGTGGGTTCGTTTCTGATTGTGAAGCTGGCGGACAAGACCGGGGAAATAGAAGCAAAAGCCTGGGAGAACGGCAACGACTATTACTGGATGATCAAAGAAGATGACGTGGTAAAAGTGTCGGGATACACGCAGACCCACAACGGGACCCTCGAAATGGCTATCACCAGACTGCGGTTGGCACGCGAAGATGAGTACAGGCTGGCCGACTTCCTTCCAGTTTCCGAGAGAAACATTGAGAGTATGATCGAGGAGCTACGCCAGATCATCGTGGAGGTTGGAGATCCTTCCCTTTCGCGCCTGCTGGGATCGTTCTTCTCCGGGGATTACCTGAAGTCGTTCGCCCAGGCGCCCGCCGCCAAGCGGATCCACCACGCCTGCCTTGGTGGCCTCCTGGAGCACACTATCGAGGTCGTAAGGTTCTGTCAGGCTGCCCAGCGCATTTATCCCTTGCTCGACCGGGACCTTCTTCTCTCGGGCGCTCTCTTGCACGACGTCGGAAAAACTCGAGAGTACGAGTATAAACGCTCGATAGATTTCAGCGACGAGGGACGCCTTCTCGGCCACATCGCTCTGGGCGAGGAAATGGTCGTTCGAGAGGCTTCGAAGATCTTCGATTTCCCCCCGGACACGCTGACCAAATTGAGGCACATGATCCTGAGTCACCACGGTCAATACGAGTGGCAATCGCCCAAACGCCCCAAGACGATCGAGGCGTGCGTTCTGCATCAGGCCGACTACTTCAGCGGGCAGGTAGCCATCTTCGCCCAGGCGTTGAAAGACACCGCCGGGAACGACTCCGGTTGGACGGCCTACAACAAGTTCCTGGATCGCTCGGTTTTCGTCGGCGACTCGCTTCCACGTCCTGCGGGATGCGAAGACGTCGATAACCACCGCCGAGTTATGGAGGCTCCCCTCGAGGGGTACTTCACCGATGAGTAATAGGACCTAGTGGTTGTCCACTTCCTTGGCGGCCGCCACCAAACCGAAGCAGCCTGTCAACATCATATCCCCAAACGGCGCCGCGAAATGGTAGCCTAGATCGGCGGCCAGGGCGCGGTTAGGACCCGTTACGCTCACGAAGTCGAAACCCGATCCAGGCCGGTAGCCCGGAATCACGTAGCAGCCGTGTCCACCGTCCTCCAGCACCTCCTCGTGCGACAGCGTCGCCTCGCGCAGGCGCCGGACATACGAATCCAGCTTGCCGGTAGTCATGCTTGCCGTGTGGTGTTCGAAAAGGCCGACCATCTTCCCGTCTTGCACCAGGGCGCCGAGGGTGTGAGCGTTGCCCACGTTGACCAGGATCTGGCCTTCCACGCCGTGCCTGGCCACGACCCCGTCGAATAGCGCGCCCCAAATGGCCGCCGGTCCCGTGTCCATTACCAGAGCCCCCGGGACGTCCATTTGAACCGCTTTCATCCGCGTCAGATAGTCGGGCACATCGCGATAGACCAGGCTGCGCAGCTCGCCCCCTGCCTCCAGAAACCTGCGAAGATGCTCGAAGCGAAACTCCCGGTTGCTTTGGATAGGAGATTCGCCGTGGTCCTGAACCGCCACCGCGAAGACCGGGGGAAGCTCAACTTCAAAGGCGCCTAGCGCCCGTTCGTAGGCTCGTAGGTCGATGTCACCCATTTGGATAAGATCGCAATTCTTCGGGGGTTCCGGAACAATCAGCACCCCCTTCGCTCGCACGTAGTCCAGATTATCGTGCAAGGTTTTGGCAGCCCACTCCGTGGCGTACACCTTGAGCCCCGAAGCTATGTGTTCCTTAACGGCCGAACCACAAGCCCCGCCCCCCATCAGGTTTCCTACCAGGGCGATGTCGCGCCCTGCCCGAGTGGCGCGGGCGATTCGCCGTGCCACGACCACTGTCTGAGAGGGGATCACCAGCTTCACGCAATTCTCTATCGGCCGATCACTTTCATAGAGCAGAACATCCTGCGTGCCGGCCCCAACGTCGACGGCCAGAATCCTCATTGGTGCATCTCTACCCATTTCCCCCACAACCCCCTGAGATTATAGCAAAGACCGGTCTATGCCCGCACTTGGGAGATCAAACCTATCCTCCGCCACGGACCTGGAAGCCAAGTCTCGTAGGAAGCACACGACCCTGATCGCCACCGCGCTCCCCTGGGCAGACGTTTCACCGATGTCTTTCGGCCCACTGGCCGAGCCGGCGACAAAGACCCCCAGGGCGCTGGTATCGACCGGCTGAAGCTGGCGCTGCGCCTCCATTATGAACCCGTGCTCGTCACACATCGCCCCCAGATTCCCCGCCAGCAATACGCTATCCGGATAGGACTCCAGACCAACCGCCAGAACCACCAGGTCCGCTAACGCCTCCTCGCTCCGACCCGAGGTGATACTTTCGGCTCGCACCAGTAGACGTTTTTCCGCCGGCACGATATCCACGACCCGACCGTGAATGTAATTGGCTCCTCCCTCCTGGGCCGCCAGCACCAGTTCCTCAATGCCTTTGCCACCCGCCACAATGTCGCGATAGAATACGGTGGTCTGTACTCGACCGTACGATCGCTTCACCTGTATAACCTGCTTGGCCACGTTCGGGCAGCAGACCTTGGAGCAGTAGGGCCGACCGATTGAAAGATCGCGCGACCCCACGCAACAGACAAACACGACCGACTCTGGCCGTGAGCCATCGGAGGGCCGGAAAACCTCTCCTTTGGTAGGTCCGGCGGAGGCCAGCATTCGCTCCAGCTGCAGACTCGTAATCACGTCCGCGTATCGGCCGTGTCCGTATTGAGGGGAAAGGGCGGGATCGACGGTGTCGAGACCCGTGGCTAGAACCACGGCGCCGAAGGTGCCCTCGAATTGGGAATCCGGCTGCTCGAAATCGATGCTGTCGAAGGGGCAAGCCTCGACACATGCCGAGCAGGCTTTCCCCCTTAACCGAAGGCAGCTCCTCTCGTCAATGACGGGCACGCTGGGGATGGCCTGCTGGTAGGGGAGATAGATGGCAGTCCTTCGCCCCAGTCCGAGGTCGAACTCCGACTCGACCTTGACGGGACACGCTCGCCAGCATTTTCCGCATCCGGTACAAGTGGATTCACCGACACGACGAGCTCTGGACGTCACGTGGGCTTCGAAGCATCCGGCGAATCCATCCAGGCTATCGATCCGGGAATTGGTCAGCAGGGTCACCTTGGGATGCTTCCATAGCTGCACCATCATTTCCCGGAGCAGACATACCGGATGATCCAAGTTCGGATACATCGCCGAAAGGCGCGCCATTCGCCCCCCAAGGCTCGGCTCGCGCTCGAGCAGTACCACTTCGTTGCCCATGTTCGCTATGTCAAGTGAAGCCTGTATTCCGGCGATGCCCCCGCCTACGACCAGCACCCGCTGGGAAATCTCGTCCGGTAAGAAGAATAGCTCGTCTTTCCGCACCTCTGCCTCCGTCACCGTTCCTCGTTTTTCACTTATAGCACCCCGTCTTCGAATTTGTCAATTTTATCCTCAATTGCTCAACAGCCTCAACTGCCATCAAGGGCCTGTTTGTTCTCCGTGCACCCTCGCCCTCGCAGCCGCGAAACCCCACCCCCACTCAGAGAGGGGTGTGCTGGTCGAGATTTCTCAAAAGGGCACTTAATTGCTATAATTCT
>JAMDCE010000002.1 GCA_023489135.1 Chloroflexota bacterium | reverse complement strand
TCAGGCCCATGCTGGAAGCTCATTTCTTCTTGAGGAAAGAGGAGAGATTCAAGGAAGAGCGCAATCTCTTAGACAGTAGCCTGGCCGGCGTCTCGCGCTCTTTTCGAAAATTGAGCACGCTTTAGCAATAAGAGCGCAATTTTCTGGACACTACCCCAGGGCCCAGTCGGTAAGCGGCGGCATGGAACTTGCTTTCGAAACCTCGCCGCTATAGCGACACATCAAAATCCCAAAGGAGGCACAGCTATGCCAAGAGTCGTTCATTTCGAGATCCCGGTGGATGATCCGGAGCGCGCGATCCGGTTCTACGAGAAAGCGCTCGGCTGGCAAATCAGCAAATGGGAAGGGCCTATCGAATACTGGATGGTGAAGACCGGTGAGGAAGCCGAGCCCGGCATCGACGGCGGGATCATGAGGCGGATGGGCAACACCGTCACCCAGAACACTGTCGACGTGCCATCAGTTGACGAGTTCACGCAGAAGGTTGTTGAAGCGGGCGGTTCCGTAGTGGCACCCAAGATGGTTATTCCCGGTGTAGGCTATATGGCCTACTATACGGATACGGAGGGCAACGTCTTTGGTGCGATGCAGGAAGATCCATCGGCGAAGTAGCGATCACTTTTGTCGAAATAATTGACTAAACCGCTCGGTCGTGCTAGACTAGGACTCCACTACTTTCGACTTTTCTTTTGTCGTAAACCGCATCCCCTGGAGGTTCCAGTCAGTGACGACCGGGCGGAATGGTTACCGCAGACGCACCTTCCCCTTCACGGCCATCGTCGGCCAGGAGAAAATGAAGAAGGCCCTTCTCCTCAACGCGATCAACCCCAGCATCGGCGGCGTCCTTCTGACAGGTGAAAGAGGTACCGCTAAATCCACGGCCGTTAGAGCCCTGGCCGATCTGCTGCCCGACATCGACGTGGTCGAAGGATGCCCCTTTAGCTGCGATCCCCGCAACCCCGAAGAGTTATGCGACGTTTGCCAGGAGCGGGCGAAGAACGGTCCACTGCCAGCGCTACGGCGACCGATGCCCATTGTGAACCTTCCGCTGTCGGCCACGGAAGATCGCGTAATCGGCACCCTGGATCTTGCCAAAGCTCTCCGCGAAGGCGTCAAGGCTCTGGAACCGGGTCTGCTCGCCGCAGCCAATCGCGGCATCCTGTACGTTGACGAGATCAACCTTCTTGATGATCATCTGGTCGACGTTCTTCTCGATTCGGCCGCTTCAGGAGTGAATATCGTCGAACGAGAGGGAATAGCCCTCTCCCACCCGGCCAGATTTATCTTGATCGGTAGTATGAACCCAAAAGAGGGAGAACTGCGGCCCCAGATCATCGATCGGATCGGCCTCCAGGTAGAGATCAAGGCCATCGGCGATCCCGATAGGCGAACCCGCATCCTGGAGCGGGAAGACACCTTCCTTCGCTCTCCGCAAACGCTGATCGACGAGTTCGCGCCACAGCAGGAAAGCCTCCGCGCCGCAATTTGTGTAGCCCAGTCGCTTTTCCCCAAGGTGGAATTCCCTCGTCCGCTTCTGCGGGGCATCGCTCTGCTCTGCCGAAGCCAATCGGTCGAGGGACACCGCGCCGATATCACCGCCCTGCAATGCGCCACCACCCTGGCGGCCTATCACGGCCGGACCTCGGTGAAGCGCGATGACGTTTTCGAGGCGGTAGAACTGGCTTTGCCTCACCGGATGGCTTTAGACGGCTCTGTCTCTGACGGGGTCCTTAGAGCCATTCACGATGAGCTGGAGAAGATTCTCGATGAGGAGACTATCGTCATAGGCGTCGACGGCGACGCATCCGAAGAGCCATCCGAGGAGAATGGGGAACAGTTCGAGGGAAACAACTCTGAGCCAGGCCTCGTCGCCATTGATCCCCAGCAGGTGCTCCAGTCTAAAAAAAAAGACTAGCCCACGCTTCCATCGGTAAGCGCGACCTGTCGCCGTGCCGCGTTCCCCGTGGCAAATACGTGAAATCCCAGTTGCCGCGGGCCCAGCTCAGGGATATCGCGGTCGATGCCACGCTAAGGGCAGCGGCTAGCCGCCAGCGTTTGTATTTTGGAGGCGAACCGATTCAACTGGATATCCAATTGTCTGATATCCGGCTCAAGATTCGCGAAGCAAAAGCGCCGCTGGCGCTCACCATTGTGTTGGACAACAGTTATTCGATGAAAACTGAGATCCTGGTGGAGAAGGTCAGGGAAGGCCTGTTGGAGCTTCTGTCCGATGTGAAATTTCATCGCGACAAGGTTGCTCTGGTCGCCTTCGAGCCGGCCCAGGCGATCAAGGCTCAGGTCTATTTGCCCCTCTCCTCAAGCTACCGATTTGCGGCGAGGATGCTCCGCAAAATACCCATTAGCACCAGAACGCCCTTGGCCGATGGCGTCGCGAAAGGATATCGCCTCCTGAGGCAGGAGATGTTCAAGCATAAGAACGCCATTCCCCTCTTGATGATCATTACTGATGGGCTACCTAACGTCTCCTTCGTTCCGAGGGGTGACCCTTACGCCGACGTCTACTCGGTTTGCCGGCAGGTCAGGGCCTCTCAGATCCCTACAGTCGTTCTAGATATTGAACCCCCGGCTAAGTCCAAGCTCAAGCGCTGCATCGACGAAATGGTCGATCTGACCGGGGCGGCTCATTTCCGCTGGGCCGATCTGACGGTGAGTCCCTTCAAGGCGGTGACTGAAACAGCCATGCCGGCGCGTCGGGGCGCCGCCCCCGGATAATCCCAACCTGGCCAGTCGAAAACCGGGCCGAACAGACTTCGGAAAGGAGAAACGGGAGGACAAGTTGAAAGATCTTTTCGAACCACGGAGTATCGCCATTATCGGGGCATCGACGACGCCGACCAAGTTCGGTTACATTATCACGGACTTTCTGCAGGTCCAGGGCTTCCGGGGTAAGATTTACCCCATCAACCCCAACGCGTCCGAGGTCTGTGGGCTCAAGTGCTACCCCTCGATTATGGAGGTACCCGACGAGGTGGACGTCGCTACCATCGTCCTGCCCGCCGAGCAAGTCCTTAAGGCCCTGGAGCAATGCTGCCAGAAAGGGGTCAAAGGAGTAGTGACCATTACCTCGGGCTTTGCCGAAACGGCCGGCAAAGGGAAGGAACTGCAGGAAACCATGACCCGAATGTGCAAAGAGAATAGCATGCGCATGATCGGGCCAAACTGCGAAGGGTTCCTCAACCTGCACCAGGACCTGGTTCTCACTTTTAGCTTGATGTTCCGCGGCCAGTTCAAGAAGGGCGGCGTCTCCTACGTCTCTCATAGTGGCGCCTATACGGGCCCGGTCTTCCGGCGCATTCTGGCTCACGGACTCGGCTTCTCCAAGGTAGTTAGCTCCGGAAACGAAGCCGACGTCACCGCTATCGACCTCTTCGAATATCTGGCCGAGGACCCCCAGACGAATCTGATCATTTCTTACTTGGAGGAGATCAGAAACCCAAAGCGATTCTTGGCCGCAATGCCTGAGATCACCAAGAAGAAGCCGGTAATCATCAATAAGTCCGGCCGCACTTCGGTGGGGAGTCGGGCCGCCTCTTCGCATACCGGCGCCCTGGCCGGATCCGACAAAGTGATCGACGCCGTTTTCAAGCAGACGGGCGTGGTGCGAGTCCGCGACATGGACGAGTTGGTCGATACCGCGCTGGGGCTGGGGACGCAGCCGCTGATAAGAGGCAACCGCGTTGGTATCCTGTCAGTGGCCGGAGGCTTCGCCGTGGAGATGGCCGATCTCAGTGTCGAGGCTGGACTGGCGGTCGCGGCTCTCGAAGCGTCAACCAAGGAAGGCCTCTCCAAAATCATCCCCTATTACGGGAGCACCAACAACCCGGTGGACCTCACCGCGCGGGCGCTGGAAAACCTTTCCTGGCCAGGAGAATGCGTGGCTCTGGCGGCGAAAGACCCTAATCTGGACGCGGTGGTACTGATCCTGACGGCCATGCGAGAAATCGAGATTTGCGAAGGCATTCTCAAGGCGATGCGGGGCTCGGATAAGCCGATTCTGATTTGCTGGACTGCCGGCGATGTAGCTGGAGCCGCTCTGGAGTACCTCAAGGACAACGGCGTCCCCGTCTTCCCTTCGCCCAAGAGAATGATCAACGCCCTGCGCGGGATGGTGCAGTACGCCAAGTATATCCTGCGGGACGAATTCCGCGAGGCTTAGAATTCGGCCTGTAGAGGAAGGATAGCAACAATCCATGTGTAACGCAACGCCAGAAACGATAATCAGGACAGCCCTGAAGAACGGCAAAACCAATCTCAGCGAGCACGAGGCCAAGTGCATTCTCGCCCATTATGGCATCCCTGTGACTAGAGAGAGCCTGGTCCGCACTCCAGAGGAACTGGCCGGCGCCCTGAAGGAATACCAGTTTCCGGTGGTGATGAAGGTCGATTCTCCGGACATCCTGCACAAAACCGAGGCTGGCGCGGTGAGACTGGGTATCAAAAGCGCCGAAGAATCCTCGCGAGCGTTCGCCGAGATTATGGAGAATTCCAGAAAGTACAAGCCTGAGGCCCTCATCAACGGCGTGCTGGTGCAGGAGATGCTGAAGGAATCCACCGAGTGCATCGTGGGAATGAACCAGGACCAGCAATTCGGCCCGGTCCTGCTCTTCGGTCTCGGGGGTATCTTTGTCGAGGTGCTGAAAGATGTCGCCCTGCGAGTGGCCCCCATCGATCACCGGGAGGCCCTCGAGATGATGAAGGAAACAAAGGGCTACACCATCCTGCAGGGTGTGCGCGGCAAACCCAAGGCCGACATGGCTGCCATTGCCGACGTGCTGACCAAGATGTCTCAGCTTTCTCGAGACCTGGAGTCCTACCTAGCTGAGATCGACATCAACCCGTTGATGGTCTTCCCAGAGGGCCAGGGGGCCAAGGCGGCCGATGCGCTGTTCGTGTTGCGGGCGCCAGAATCATAATCATAGACCTCCCGCAGGTTTCAAACTTGTGGGAGGTTAGTCGAGCCACCGTAGGGGCAGGTCTGACGCAGTTTGAGGGTCAGGCCGGGCAGGGGATAAGCCAAGGTCGTTGCTTGCGAGTGTTATTTATGTCCGTGAGACCTGCCCCTACCGATCCTCCTCAAACTCACCACGTCGGTGAAATCTGCGAAATCTGCGGATCATTACCTCGAATGCCTCGCCGCAATAGACCCTGTGCTGACGCCGAGTCCGGTCGGTAGACTAATGCGGGCCGTGGATGAGCATGGGGAGGCAGCGGACGCAAACCCAGTCAGCCTGGCCGTGATGCTCGCAGGCCAGGAGAACGCGGTGGTCGCTGGTGATTCCACACTCCAGGCAGCAGTGCTTCTTCTCACCCTCGTTGACTTCTTTATCCTTTGCTTCGGATTGTTCCATCAGACTATCCTCCTAAAGCTCACAAAACGCCATCAAGGTATGACGACGTCGATATCGGGCCGGCGAGTCCTTCCGGAGCCCCTGTCCCCAGCTTCGCCACCAGTTCTCGGTTCGTAGACGCAGTACGGTTCCTCGCTCAGATAATCGCCGGTCGCGGCATAGGCCCGCGCCCGACAGCCGCCGCAGACCGTCCGGTACTCACACACGCCGCACTTACCGCCCAGGAGGCTCAGGTCCCGCAGACTTTGGAACAGCGTCGATTGTTGATAGATCTCCTGGAAAGGCATTTCACGAACGTTGCCGGCGCGCAGCGGCAAATAGCCGCAGGGATTGACCTCGCCGATGTGAGAGACGAAGACAAAGCCATCTCCGGCCATGCAGCCTCTCGATGGCCCGGCTCCAGGGGGCGGCCCGCCGTGCCCGCGTGCAGTAACCGGATGAACGGCCATCGGGTCCTTGCGGCGCTCTGCCGTCCTCTTCTGCAACTGGATCCGCCGAAAATGAGGCGCGCAGGTCTCTTTGACGAGTATGGGGACGTTTTGCTGCGTCTCGTACATCCACTCCAGGGTAGCTTCATACTTCTCCGGGGGGATTTCTTCCTCGGCGATCTCCTTGCCTCGTCCGGTGGGAACCAGGAAGAAGATGTGCCAGGCCTCGGCACCCGCTTTGAGGACCAAGTCCAGCATCTGCGGGAGATCGGAGAGATTGAGCTGAGTCACGGTCGTGTTGATCTGGAAGGGCAGGTTGCCATTTTTCAGATTGGCCAGGCCCCACAAAGCCGCCTCGAAGGTCCCTTGCCTCCGGGCAAAATAATCGTTCTTTTCGGCCTGGGGATAATGGAGACTGAACGAGACGCGCTGAATCCCTGAATCCTTCAATCGCTGTACGGTTTCGGGGGTGACCAAGCGCCCATCATCCGGGGATATAACCATGCGGAGCCCCAACGAAGTACCGTAGGCGGCCAACTCGAAAATATCAGACCGCAAGAGAGGCTCGCCACCGGTGAGTATGACAATGGGCTTGCTGAAGGAGGCGATGTTATTTAGCAAAGCCTTGCCTTCCTCGGTGGTGAGCTGATCGGGGTGATGGTGAAGCTGAGCTTCGGCACGGCAGTGGATGCAGGCCAGTGGGCAGGCCCGGGTCATCTCCCACGCTACCAGGCGCAGAACAGGCATAGTCATTTCGTCACTCCTCGAAGCTAGAACCTTGCTCAACAGCTAGAGATCCGACTGAGCGGACTCCGGATTATAACACGTTCAGGCCTCTTATTCACCCTCTGGCGGCTCGATTGCTCTATTCAGCTCATCAAGCAAGGTCTCCACGCAGACGCTGTGAGACCGGGCGCCATCGGCAATGCTATCGTAGGCCGAGATATGACAGCCCACACAGTGAAGCCCGTACTTGAAGAAAGTTCGCACCGTCCGCGGGTACCTCGTAACCACTTCGTCGACAGTCATGTCAGCCGTTATCGGTTTTTCGCCAACCACCATTGCACCTCGCCGTCGTTCCCAGTGTTAGCTATGGGCCTCTTGACCCCGATTCTCGATCGCATCGTAAAACCGGGGCGTTGTAGACCCTTGATTATGATGTTTGAAGAATTAATGGGGCCTTGGTTGTAGTGGCAGACCTGTGTGTCTGCCTTGGGCGAGCCCGGGTACCCTCTGGGTGTCGCCCCCTACAGATACCCTATTAAATAGTTAAAGCGCATGATCAAGATTCTACATAAACCAGGTCTCCCCCAGGTCGACTAATCTATCTCGTTAAGCTCTTTCAGGATGATATTAGGATCCAGTCCGTGCATCATTGCCCCGAACGAGATGGATTCCATCTTTACACCAGGGCAAGTGAAGCAGCCGTTCCCGAAGTACTTCTTGATGATCGCCTCGGCCCTGGGATCTGATTTGATCACATCGCCCATCAGAGAATCCTTGGTGTATTTCGCCTTCGTTTCCGGCATATTACGACCCCTCCAAGACTAGGCAGACTTCCTCAGGAATGTCCGCGTTAGATTATATACGAAAATATAGGCGGCTAGTGCCTGCAATCCAGCGGCGACGCCCCAAATAGCCTGAAAGGTCACTCCTCCTCCGTTGATCCAGATGATCCAGAAGATGACCATACCAACCAAAGAAATGTTGGCCAGATACATCTGCCCTACGGCTAGCCTCTCGCTGTATAGTGGAGTCCCTCGAAATCTGGGTAAGATATGGTAGCCGACGCCGTAGACAAAGAAACTGAGCCAGCCCAAAAGGTTCATATGGGCGTGTGGAGCAGTCAAGCTTCTCGCCAC
>JAMDCE010000168.1 GCA_023489135.1 Chloroflexota bacterium | reverse complement strand
AGTTCGATGGCAGACGCCTGGCCTCCCGGCGCCAGTCCCGGCGGATCCGGGCTGGCTCCTTTGCGACGCCTGGTCGCTCGCCGTGGCCGCCTGGGCCGTGGCATCCTCTGCCATTGTCGACATCACCTCCGTATTTCGTGCGAAACAAAAAAGGCCCTGAAAAACTCAGGGCCTCTGGGACCTCGGGACCGAATTGGTCCGAAACTGGCGACCGGTTGGTCGCGCTATATTCGCTTGCTTTGTAGTCTGCGCTACGGTGCCAAGAGTAGTCAATAGCCAGGGTAAGCAACCTGTAGGAAGCGGATACGGGGCATCAGGCTACCTTCCTCTTCTCGGCTTCCTTGCGGACCTGGGGACCTTCGTCGAGGTGCCACCACCACTGGGAACGATCGGGCGTTTCTCCTCCAGGAGGAAGAACATCCGCGACGCGCCGGTGGAGTCTCGCCAAGTCGTCATCGATGCGTGTGATTTCCTCTCGCTGCTGGGGTGTAAGCTCTTCCCACCGCTCCTGAATATGGCTCCTATGAATCAGAGCTTCCAAGGCATCTGTCTCGTAGTTATAGTCGTCGGAAATGCCCGAAACTCGCATCCGATATGCTCGGATGTCTGCTTCAATAGTCCACTGTCGTTTCAAGTCTTTACCCTCCATTGACCGTCTACCAGCGCTATTCTGACCAGCTTGCCCCTAGCCAAGAATGCCCCGAAATCTCTGTCTTTGTAGAAGCTCCACAAGCTCTTCTTACTAGCATTGTATTGCGCCACTTCTTGGCTGTCAAGATGAACCGCGAACCACATGATGTCGTCCTGCTTCCGCAGATGGGCATAGAATTCCAAGTCGGTTCGAGACAAATGCTCTCTCAGCCGGACCACGTAGTCTTCTTTCGTGGCAACTCCCAAATCCTCGCCGTGGCTTTCGAAGTGATAGTTCAGTTTGGGCAGGTCGCGAACAGACCTGATTTCGGAAACGATGGCGCGAAGATCAGCCTTTCTTAGTTCCTTGATAAGCCTCTGTCTGCGATCCAAGGTCGTCACCAGATCGCGCTCCTCCCTGGCTTTCTCTGCCGCCACCTGATCCAACTGTCCCGCTCTTTCTTTGCTCAGTATATCACGACGGCTCCTGACATAGCGCATCGTCCCCCAGCGCTTGTCTCTCTTCCGTCCAACGAAATCGTCGAGCTTCACCGCCCCGCTCTTGTAGGTATGGAAAGGGCCTCGCCGAGTGCCGCCTACTTGTCCTTATCCGGCAGTTTGGCGAAGAGGTCGACGCCTCCGTCGATCTGTACGCCGACCTCTTTGATCCCCTCAAAACCAAGCTCCTCCCAGTTCTTGGTCAAAGGCTACGCTGAGCACCTTCTGCGGATGTTATCGTCAAGGCGCTCTTTGACAGAATGAACCGGTCCGGCACTGCCCAACAGGCGGCGTGGGCGCGATTGCTCCACGCGGAATGGTCGATCCATCCTCTGCCGGCGCCCCTGTTCGCTTCATCGGTATGGAGTGACACGCCGCAATACGATCGAGTCACTCCCCCAGAGCAGGTTGCCCGCATCACCTCAGAGTGATATGCTTCCGTGGCGCAGGATTGTTCCGGTTCAGATAAAGGTCGTGACACGACCGCTCGCCTATGACCAAAGTACTGGCCTTAATGAAGCGTTCACTGACACTAAACTTTTGATCCGTGGATCGGGTCAGTCGCGCAGAAGACCTGAGACCTGGGTATCAATCTTCACGCCAATGTAGGAGCTGATTCGCGGCTCCGCTCGGCGCGAAGAGTGCTCACCTATGCGCCCGATAACGCTCCTGGCTGGCAAGTCGAAGTGGGCAACGTTGGCCGGCGTTACCCGGCGTGGAGGTATTTTCTTGCAGCTTTCAGCCATCAGCCGTCAGCTCTCGGAAGGACAAAGATCAAGGTGTCGGAGTCAAGGGCAAAGATATTCCAGCTTCTTGGCCGCTTGACCCTGTACCGAATCGCTGTGTAGAACTGGCTTACCCTTTTTCGTTGTTTTCGAGGAGGTAAAGGAAATGACAGTCATAGATGCTCACGCGCACCTTGGTACTTGCACTGTCTTCGACGTCACCATCACGGAAGAGGAACTTCTCGGCGCCATGAACCAGAACGGCATCGACGTCGCCCTGGTGCAACCTCTGCCTGGTGCGCCCGACGCCATTACCGCGCACGACGCCATAGCGGCGTTGGCGAAAAAGTATCCGGGCCGGATCATCGGCGTGGTCAGCGCCAACCCCCGCTTCCTCGGTAAGGACCGCTATTTCGCCGAGGTGGAGAGGTGCATCAAAGAGCTGGGTTTCGTGGGGGTAAAGCTGCACACCATTGGACACGCTGTCAATCCTATCAGCGAAGTAGGGGGCTGGGTATTCGAAGCGGCGCACCAGTTCGGGGTGCCCATCACGGTGCACACTGGAACAGGCATCCCTTTTGCCATGGCTTCGGCCTGCATTCCTAGAGCGATGCAATACCCCCATTTACCCATCGTCATTAACCACGCCGGGTTTGCGCTCATGTCCACCGACGCCTACGTCGCCGCCAAAGTCTGCCCCAACGTTTACCTGGAGACATCCTGGTCGCTGGGGGCAGAGGTTAAATGGTGGGTGAATGAGCTTGGCGCGCACCGGGTCATGATGGGCGCGGACCTACCGAACAACAAAGCGGTAGAGGTAGCCAAATATCGCGCTCTCGATCTCACCGAGGAGCAATACCACCAGGTCCTGGGAGGGACGGCAATCGAGGTCTTTCGACTGCCCGTGCTGGGCTAATTCCACCACAACCGTCCTGGCCTAATCACCAGCCTTCCCAGGGACCCGAATAGGGTAGGTACCGTAACGCGCGGGTTTGTCCCGCGCCTTGCCAAAGCTTATGGCATAATCGCTGGCGGAGAGTGAAACGCCCCGGGCTAACTATATCTCTAGCAAGAGAGAATCAATGTGAAAGAAGACGACGTTCGGCAAGGAAAGCTTCATTTCTGAAGAAGCACGGACCTTGCTGCCGGCGATGAAGTCGTGAGTTGAGATACGCGGTCTAAAGGGAGGCTAATCGGCGACGGCTGAAAGCCGCGCGTTGGCGACAACCTCTTTGTAGATATCGGCGCCAGTACGGTGAGTCCGCCAACTTCTCGCCTGGTGGAGATCCCGGATGAGATCGTCCTCAAAGGAAGTCTCGCCGCAGCGACGAATCAGATCAATCGCTCTGGCGGCATCAGCAATGCTGTTCCGGGGTTCGATGCGGTCCAGATCCTCGAAGAAGAAAGCGCAACTGGTGAACATCAACTGCCGGTAATACTCGGCCTCCAGAAGGGTGAGAACAAAACTCCTGTTTTCGGCGGAAAGAGGGGCGGTACCGTGCCTCTCCCAGTAACGCTCCAAGTTCACGGCCCCGTCGCGCAGGTTGATGTAGTCCTCCAAAGCCTGCCAGGGGTCGCGCAGCATTTCTAGCGTCTGCCTCGCGTAGAGATAATCCATCTTCTCCGCCAGCCTGTCCAGGGCCCGGCGGAGGAAGGTCTTCCAGGTTCCATCGCCATCGCAGCAGGGACAATCGCCCTGCCAGCGCTCCACGCCGTGATGGCAGCTCCAGGCGCTTCTATCCTTGATAGTGACTTCGCGCGTTGGTGGATGAAGGTGCAAGTAGCGGGAAAGAGGCTCCACCTGAAAACCGTCGCTAGGTGCGGCCACGTTGAGCAGGTATTGAAGAAACCGATCTCTCCACGGCTTGTGGTGACCATAGACCTCGCCGTCGGTGGCAATTAGGATGAACTGTGGTTCATCTTCGGCTAACTTGCGCTTGTTCAAACGCCTGGGTAAATGCATGCGACTGAATGCTTTGGCATCGCTAGTCATATTCTCGTCAAAAGACACCCCCGCACTCAACACATTGTCGAAGAAGCAGGCCACTATTGACCGGCCACTGGGCAACCGCACCAGGTAGGGCTCGCTGGGGTCTATGTTACCGGAAGCCTGCCAGGGAGCGAGAATGGTGAATTTCAGGCCGAACTCGCTCATCACCTCCAGTGTCTCCAGATCCACCGCCGTTTCGGCCAGCCACATCCCCTCGGGATCGTGACCATAGCGCCGCCGGAAATCGGCCACGCCCCAGGCTATCTGGATGCGCTTTTCGTGGAGATTCCCCAGGGGAAGGATGGTGTGGTTGTAGGCTTGAGCCAGGGCATTGCCATAGCCATCGGCCTGGAAATGGCGGCGGTCGGCCTCTATTATGGCATCGTAGGTCCTGGGGTCGTAGCCACGCAGCCAGGCGGCCAGCGTCGGCCCAACGTTGAAGCTGATGAGAGAGAAATTGCCAAGGTCGGCGTTGGGCCGGTAGCACTCGGCCGTAATCTTCTCGTTGAAATTGTCGTAGGGATCAGCACCGTATTCCCTCGGGATGATGCCGGCAAAGGGGTTTTCTCGAGGCGGCTGGTAGAAGTGGCCGTGGACGCACAAGTAGGGCGGTAATCCCACTTCTTTGTCTCCTGATTTTGGTCGCTACTTCGAGACTCTGAGAATGAGCGGAGACGGTGGCTTAGGCGGTCACTCCCTCTCTCTGCGCGAAGACGCGATAGTCGATGTCAGCGAACGGGTTGTCTAGTTCCTCCACCGTCTGAAGACGCCGCAGGGCCTGCTGGTCCACAAAGCCGCTCTCTGCAATACCGGCCATCTCTTCAAAACGAGCCAGGTGCTCTCTGAAGCGCCCTTCGGCGTAGTTTCTCGCCTGCCCGGTAGTAACCAGGAACGGCCAGTCGCTGCTTTCCAGCAGGAGGACTTCGCGAGCGGCCTGATTCAGGATGGCCTTCATATCGCCCTCGGCATGAGGGTACCTGGCCACAAGCTGCTCCATCCTCACTTCGGCTTCATGGATAATTGGCCACATCCACTCCGTGTCCGGGTTTAGCCAGGTGAAGTGATTACCAGCCTGACCCCAGGAACTCTCCGGCAACGCCAGCACATCCTCCGGGGGATGTTCGGCCACGTACTCGCTGGCCGTCGTCAAGTCAACGGACTCGCTCTGGCTGAGGATACGCAAGACCTCGGTCAGCCAATCGACTCCCTCGAACCACCAGTGGCCGAAGAGTTCGGTGTCGTAGGCGGCGGAGATTATGCCGTACTTGCCCGTTCCAGCATGGTAATCGTTTAGCAGATCCTCCACCAGTGCGGCGAAATGGCGGCTGTGCTCATACATCGCTTCCTTGGCCGGGGCGGGATCGTAGTACTCTTTGCTGCCCAGGTCGGTCTTCGCTCCGGTAACCTTCCAGTAGTGCAAGCCCGAGAGATGGTCTTTTTTGTGAAACTCGCGGTAGCGGAAGTCCCCTGGATAGCCGTGCTCACCCGACCAAACCTGAAGTCCCGTCCGGTTGTTGCGGCCCAGCACGGCCACCGCCGCCGATTGCACGTAATAAGGCGCATAGGTGGTCTTCTCCGTTGGCTCCGAGTAACCGCTCAACGGCACGACCTGCCGCTTGGGAACGGAGCCATAGGGACCAATCGCATCGCCCGCGGCCTTGCCAACTGGAAATCCTCCCTCGATGGTATGAGTCTCGGTGAAGAAGCAGCGGAGTCCCAGGCTCACCAAAAACTCTTCAAGACCAGGCTTGATGTATCTGGTACCATCCACTCCCACGTAAAAGGCCGGCCGGTAGGCGCACTCTGGCAACCAGATCGCCGTGGGAGAGCGGTCGAAATGCTTGCGGTAGACATCGACGCCCACCTTGATCTGAGCGTAAATCGAGGAGTCTCGATCCAGCAACGGCAAGTAGCCGTGGGTCGCCGCGCTGGTAATAACCTCGATATAGCCAGCGTCTTGCAGGTTCTTGAAAGCGCCGATGATGCTCCGGCTAAACCTCTCCCTGAAAGAGCGCAGGATATATCCGTACCAGTCGTAGTAGAACTGGGCCAGATAGTGCCGATGACCTCTATCGGTCTCGTCATCCGCCTCAAACCGCCGCATATCGGCCGATGCCACATCCAGCTTCTTCTCCAGGAACATCTCGAAGTGCTCCAGAATCTGCGGATCGGCCAGTTGCTCGACCAGAATCGGGGTCAGACCAATGGTCAGCTTGGTCTTGCAGCCCGCCTCGCGCAAGTCGTATAGCCGGTTCAGAAGAGGAACGTAGCTCCCCGAAGCGGCCTCATGGATCCACTCCTCGCCGTGGGGCCAGCGACCCGCGCGGCGGCAGTAGGGTAAGTGGCTATGTAAAACGAAAGTAAATGCGCCCTTCTTCACGATCACCTCCTCAGCCGATCTGCCGAGTGACGTAGTCTAATTTAGCTTGTTGTCGATTGCGTTGGAATCGCCTCCTCGCGGAAAGCGATGGCCCTTTGGTACAGCTCCTCGTACTGCCTGGCCGAGGCCGTCCAGGAGAAGTCCAATGACATAATGTGCCTGGCCAGGTCCAGCCAGACACCTTTCTGTCTGAAGGTCTCCACGGCGCGAATGATGGCGCCGTGGAGTGCCAGGCTATCGTAATCCTTGAAGACAAAGCCGCTGCCTTCGCAAGTCACGGGGTCGAAGTCCTCCACCGTGTCGTTCAAACCGCCAGTGGCGCGGACGACGGGAACGGTCCCGTAGCGCATAGAGATGAGCTGTCCCAGACCGCAGGGTTCGAAGCGCGAAGGCATCAAGAACATATCCGAGCCTGCGTAGATTCGCTGCGCCAGAGCGGCATCAAATTTGAGGGCCAGCCCTATCTGCTGTGGGTACTTCTCGGCCAGTCTTGTAAGGAGACTGTGATAGTGCTCGTCGCCCGTCCCCAGGATGACCAATTGGACCTTGATTTCGTGCATCAGCGGGTCCAGCACCTTCTCGAGAAGGTCAAACCCTTTCTGATCGGCCAGGCGCGAGACCATACCGATCAAAGGTGTTTCGGGATCGATGGCCAGATTCATCTCTTTCTGCAGCGCCAGTTTGTTCGCTGACTTCTTCTCAATGCTGGGTGCGTCGTAATTGGCGACGATGTACTGGTCGGTGGCCGGGTTGAAGAACTCGTAATCGATGCCGTTGATGATGCCGAAGAGCCTGTCCTTGCGATATCGCAGAAGCTGCTCCAGCCTCTCGCCATATTCAGGGGTCAAGATCTCCTGCGCATAGGTCGGACTAACCGTGCTGACGACATCGGAGTAGATAATGGCCAGGGTGGCCACCTCGGAGAAGTTGAGTGTCGCCGCCAGGTCGGCGGGGAGAACAGGCGCGGGAACACCGGCCATCGCCATGGAGGCCTCGTCCAGGTGCCCCTTGTAGGCCAGGTTGTGAATGGTGTAGACGGTCGCCGCCCGCCCCAGCGCGGCATCGTCCCGATACTTCGTCTTAATCCAGACAGGGATCAGCGCTGTATGCCAGTCGTTGCAGTGGATCACGTCGGGCTGCCAACCGAAGTAATCCATCGCCTGCAAGGCCGCCAGGCAGAAGAAGACGAAGCGCTGGGAGTCATCGGGGTAGCTGTAGACTCTCTCGCGCCCGAAGTAGTTCTCGTTCCCGATCAAATAGACAGGGATATCCAGCCCCATCCTCGTTTCGCGAATGGTGGCCGGTTCCTTCCAGCCGTCCATCGGCACCTGTTTCACGGACGGTGAGACCAGAGCCAGTTGCCTCTGCAGGATGACTTTGCTGTAGTAGGGAGTAACGACGCTCACGTCGTGGCCCAGTCTTTTCAATTCCTTCGGCAAAGCGCCGGCCACATCGGCCAATCCGCCGACTTTAGAGAAA
>JAMDCE010000112.1 GCA_023489135.1 Chloroflexota bacterium | reverse complement strand
GCCAGGGGCTCTCGGGGGTCTTTTGTGGCGAACCAGAAGTCCAGGGCGGCGTTCTCGAGTCCGCTTTTGGCGGCCAGCTGCTGTCGAATCGAGGCGCCACTGAAGGCAGACATACTCTTATCTCGTTCGATGGCGGCAAAAACTCTCTTGAGCGGCCAATCCATCGATGCGGTAAGACGGTTGATTTCCTGGATTATCGACAGGTCGAGATTCTCAGCCAGCCGCCAGAGCGTGATGAATAGCTCTTTTTGCGTCAGGGCATCGTCAGCGGCTCGGTGTTTCGCCCTGAACGAAATGCCCGAATAGTTCGCAACGGCCTCCAGGCTGTAGCTCGGCAGGCGAGGTAGCAATATGGTCGCCAGCTCAAACGTATCAATTTGCGGATTGTCCAGGTGAACGCCTTTTCGATCGAGGCAGTTCACGTCGGAGGATACGGTGTGAGCGACCAGAGGGTAGTTCTTCACAAACTTGAGGAACTGTCCCACGACCTCGGCGAGGAGCGGCGCACGGTTGACGTCCTCTTGCTTGATGCCTGTTAACACCTGTATGTTATAAGGGATGGAGCAGCGCGGGTTTACCAGAGTCGACCAGGAGTCGATGACCTCTGTACCTTTGAACTTTACTGCCGCAATCTCCAGGATTTCCTGGTTCTCAGGACGCGCGCTGGTCATTTCGAGGTCAAGCGAGACGTATATTTGATCCATGGTTCTCCGATCTATTGGATACGAGTAAGAGAATATCATAGATCGGCGCGGTATGTCCAGTTTAGCGTGGGTGTCTGGCAAATCTTCTGCCAACTGCGTCATGAGAAGTATTGACAAAGAGATCAGCTTAGGGTATGCTAAGGCCGCAAGTGAGCGGGGGCTGCGTAGTTTTGCAGCGGAGAACCAGACCAAAGAGTCATTCCTGGGGAGCTCACGTCACATAGTAAGAGGAGGGAATAGACGTGTTTCAGTCTCTTGTCATCACTTTGCGCGAAGGTCTTGAGGCCGCCCTTATCGTCGGTATCCTCGTGGCCTACCTGTCACGCATAGGCAATAATCGTCATTTGAGTAAGGTCTGGCTGGGCACCGGTCTGGCGGTAATGCTGAGCTTCGCGGCTGGTGCTATCATTTTCGTCGCTTTTGGCGAACTGGAGGGTAGCGTCGAGCAGCTTTTTGAGGGAACGGCGATGGTGTTGGCCGTCGGCGTGTTAAGTTACATGGTTATCTGGATGAAACGCCAGGCGGTGAACATCAAGGGTGAGCTTCAGGCTCGCGTCGACGAGGCGCTTTTGTCTGGATCTGGTTTCGCCCTGGCTTCCCTTGCTTTCCTGGTCGTCGTCAGGGAGGGTATCGAGACTGTGCTTTTTCTGTTCGCTGCCACGCGCACTGCCAGCCCAATCGAGACAAGCGTAGGTGGGGTTATCGGACTGCTGGTTGCAGTGGCGATCGGCTACCTTGTCTATGCCAGCGGAACGCGACTTAACCTACGGAGCTTCTTTAACGTCACAGGTGGGTTGCTAATTCTAGTTGCCGCGGGCCTGCTGGCCCACGCAGTGCACGAATTTGAGGAGGCTGGCTTGCTGCCAGTGATCGTCGAGCACGTGTGGGATACTGGCAGCGTGTTGAGCAAGGAAGAGGGAGTTGGCAGCTTTTTGAGGGCCGTCTTTGGTTACAACAGCAATCCATCTCTCTCGGAGGTTGTCGCCTACGTTCTGTACGCCGTCGCGGCTTTCTGGCACTTTGTGGCACCCGCGCCGCTGCGCCACAAGTCCGTTATCCAGCCTTCTGTCCAGAGCTAACTCTATTGCTTGGGCGTGAATCGCTGCCTCTTTGGAAAGTAGCCATCAGTCTCGTCCCGATGAGGCTGGTGGCTCCTGTTTGATTTCGCTGCATCTCGAACAAAGTGTCCTGTCTGATTGGGTCCGAGCGAATATGCTATACTTTACGCAGCGCATTCTGGTAGTGATTCCCTGGCTGATGATTGTCTGCGAGATTTCGTAGGTGGTTCGGTTAGACAGGGAACAGAGGCGCTTGATAGTCTTTATTCGATCTTGACGAAAACGATAGATGGAGCTGGAGATGATGGAGAACCAGGGAGAAATACAATGGGATCTGAGCGACCTTTACGCGAGCCCGACGGATTCGCAGATCGAGGCCGATATGGCGGAGGCCCTCAAGTTAGCTGATGAGTTTGCCAAGCGCTATCGAGGGCGGGTGGCAGGCATGCCGCCCGATGAAATGCTCGGTGCTCTTGAGGAGTTGGAGCGAATCTACACGATCAGCTACAAGCCATCTTCCTTCGCTTTTCTCTCGTTCAGCGTGGATACCGAGAACCCCGAGCTTCAGGCGCTTTTCTCGCGCTGCAGCGAGGTGGCGACGGAAACATACAACCATCTCGTGTTCTTTGACGTCGAGCTGAAGGCCGCAAAAGATGAGGAATTTGCTAGATTTATGACGGCTCCGGAGCTGTCGAAGTACCATCACTACTTAAGCGTCAAGCGGACCCTTGCTCCACACACGCTGTCGGAGGCTGAGGAACGGTTATTTGCGCAGCTTCGCCTGACAGGCCTTTCTGCCTGGAATCAACTCTACACTGAGATCACGAGCGCGCTTCGGTTTCCTATAGAAGTTGGCGGAGAGGTAAAGCAACTTACCGACGCGGAGGTTCGATCACTGCGAACTGAGCCTGACCGCGATTTGCGCCGGCGTGCTGGTGAGAGCCTCTACTCAGTTTACGAAAGTAACGGTCGGGTGCTGACATACGTTTTCAACACGATATTCCAGGATCATAAAATAACGATCGGTTTGCGAGGATTCAGAGAGCCCATAGAGCCTACTGCGCTGGAAAGTGAGCTCAGCACAGACGTCATCGAACTGCTGATGGCGACGACGGAAGCAAATTATGGCATTGCCCAGGAGTACTATCGACTCAAGGCTAAGATGCTGGGGCTCGAAGGCCATTTCCGTTACTACGATGTCCTGGCGCCTTACACTGAGGAAGAGGCCAGGTACAGCTTTGCTGAGGCGCAGGCGCTGGTCCTCGACGCATTCGGGCAGTTTGACATCAGATTGCGTGAGATCGCCGAGAAGTTCTTTGCTCAACGCTGGATCGACGCCACGCCTCGCCCTGGGAAGCGGGGTGGAGCATTCTGTGATGGGCTGCTTCCTGCCTATCATCCTTACGTGCTGACCAACTTTACAGGTCGGCTGGACGATGCTTTCACTATCGCTCACGAGCTTGGCCACGGCATACATTTCTACCTGGCGAGGCAGCAGAACGTGCTTAGTTACGAGCCGACGACGCCGATGGCGGAGGTAGCGAGCGTGTTTGGCGAAATGCTGCTGGCTGATTATCTGCGCGAGCGCGATTCAGACCCGGAGTTGCAGCGAATAGTGTTAAGTAAGATGATCGAGGAGGCGATCTCCACCATTTTCCGCCAGGTGATGTATACCAGGTGGGAGCAGCGTTCGCACGTGCGCCGTGCGTCTGGCGTGGCGACGGCTGACGAATACAGCGCGTTGTGGATGGAGGAGAACAGCAAGCTCTATGGCGATGCTGTTTCATTCGATGCGCTGGATCGTTGGGGGTGGATTTCGATTCCGCACTTCGTACATTACCGATTCTACTGTTTTAGTTACGCATTTGCACATCTGGTGACTTTCGCGCTATACAAGAAATACAGAGAGGATAGGAGTGGCTTTCCGGCGCGCCACATCGAGCTGCTGGCGAGTGGAGGCAAGGATCGGCCAGAGGTGCTTCTGGGGACGGTCGGCTTGAACCCCTACGATCCGGACTTCTGGCAGCGGGGATTCGATCTCTTGCGAGATTTGCTGAGGGATTTCCAGCAGTCAGCGTCGTAGGCAGCACGATTTTCGCAGCAGGTCTTTTTGGCAGATTAGTTGGGGGCGGCCAGTTGGTCGCCCCGTTAACGTCCTTTGAGACTCGTCACAGCAGCCTCCCATACCCCTGGCTGATTGCACTGCCTTTGCTTCTTGACAAGCACTGGCTGGCTGTCTATAATGCGGGAGCCAACAACCTTATAACATCATATGTGTGATGGTGTTCGTGGGGGACGTGTATGGGTAAGGTAATAGCGGTGGCTAACCAAAAGGGAGGATCGGGTAAGACCACGTCAACCAGGTCTCTGGCCTGTGCCCTTGCCGAAAGGGAAAGAAAAGTTCTTATGGTAGATATGGATCCGCAGGGCAGCCTATCAGAGGGCTGTGGCCTGCCTCTTCACCTGTTGGAGCGGACGATCTACCACGTGCTGCTTGGGACCTCACGCCTGGCAGATGTTATCGTCAACGTTGAGCCTAATGTTGACCTTGCACCTACGAATATCCACCTCTCCGCTGCAGAGCTGCAATTGGTGAACAGCAACCGTCGCGAAGACAAGCTTCGAAACGCTCTGAAGCCTGTGAAGCCCTACTATGATTACGTGCTGCTTGATTGTCCCCCGTCATTTGGCCTCCTCACTGTGAACGCGTTGTCCGCGGCGGATAGCGTGCTCATTCCCATGACGTGTGATTACTACACGATGCTAGGTGTGAGACTGATGTTGGATAGCATAAGTGAGATACAGCAGGAGGTAAATCCGTCGCTAACCGTCAGCGGCATCTTGCCGACGCGATTTGATAGTCGGACCCTCCACTCAAAAGAAATCCTCGAACAGACAAAAGAGGCTTTGGGACGCGACTTCCACGTGTACAACGTAGTGATCAAGGAGAGCGTCAGGTTTAAGGAGTCTCCGATCACAGGAAGGTCGATACTCGAGTATGCGAGCTCGAGTGACGGCGCCCGATCCTATCGAGAACTAGCGAAGGAGATCGACGATGGCCAAGCGTGTTCAGGTTCCTGAAGGGAAATCCGTTTTCTATAAGCCTCCCGAGACGATGGTGCGCCAGGTTGCTGTTGAGGCGCTTAGGACTGCGGAAGAGGGCGAGGAAAAGGCTCCAACTCGGCAGTCAGCGGTTTTCCTGGAAGAGCAACACATTGACTGGCTCGAGGATCGATGTCGTGAGGCGCGCCGCCGCAGGGGGCGGGCAATTCGCAAGGCGGCAATCATTAGAGCATTGATAGACGTGGCGATGGAGGCGCCGATCGATCTCTCGGGCTTGCGCAGGGAGGATGATCTGGTCGATCGTATCCGCAAGGCCCTGCGAGATCCTAACTGATCGTTATTTGCTGGACAGATACCTGGATGCCCCAGACTCAGGCGTACGATGGTGTGTCAGATTGCGCGTTGGATGGTTGTGCAGCAGTCGGGTGTCGCCAGGACAGGCGTGATGCCCCTATCTGCATGGCCTCCTAGCGAAGCGCTGGGATGGTTTAACGCCGCTGGTTCCTCTTAGGCTTTATGGCGTAGATTGGCAAGAATTCATCTGAAGTATTCCTCTCTTGAAGATTGAGTTCTCCACAGAGCAAGTTTGACAAGTAGCTAGTTGTAGGACTTGTTGTGCCTTTGGCTACGGCACTGTGGGGTACTCAGTGCCCTCGAATCTACGGAAAACCGATGTCATGTTGTTGATTCCAAGCCGCCTGTAGAGGAGCCTATACGTATGCACTGCTATACGGTTGCCGTAACACTCGGCCACGCTCATATTATGATATGCGTCCTCATATATATACTAACATTCTTATAGACTGGCACACGGATATACTTGACCATCGACGTATTGCAGCACATACGTATATAACATTAGTATGTCATCAGTGCTGCAGTCTATAGCAACAGAAATATATGAACACAGCAGCACAGCGGCTATGGTGTACTTATATTAGGCTGCACGTCCGTGAGGCCAATGGTATGTTATCAAATACTCATGTAAGCCAACAGTGTTGTGGTACAAGACTATTGTTAGGCGTGATTGTTGTGATAGCGTATAGCACTGCTTATGCAGGCTAGATTGCTTTCCTGGATCGGATGCCTCGGCTACGGCGGTCGCATAGGATCCAGGCTTGCGACGTGATGTGCGTACGAATTTGCAACTTGCTGGGAGCGATCAAGATGACGGCAGAGCGCCGCCTTTGCACTGTAACTGAGGACGAGCACATAGCAGTAATTCACTGTCAGGATGCGAGGGTGTTCACCTGGCACAGCCAGAAGGACTAGGTTCTGGATAGCCAAAGGTTGTCGGGGCGAGCTGCGCACAATAAGGCCCACGGCATTCGAAAAGATGTCGCTTTTCGTGAACGGGAGGGGCGTACTATACCTGGCGCGATGTGTCAGGGTCTATGGTGGCGGTGATAGTTCCGAGGGACGGGCATGTGGAGCGGCATTTGCAGAGATGAGTAGGTCTCTTCTTCCGCGGATGCAGGTCCGTAGGTCTCGTGCGTAGTTGTGAATCCGCCAGTGGCGGCCACGATTGGGATTCAAGACCTGGTATAGAGCCACAATATACGGGCGCTCATGTCCGAGGTGGAGGTGGTCGACTAAACTGACAAGGCTATCGGGCCCTCCAAATAGGGCGTGACATACGACTTGAGACCATAAGGCGTGGGCAATAACTGATGAAGGTCGCCGAAGCCCCTTAGGTGCTGCGGCGACCTTCGTGCATTTAGACGGCAGGCTCGGCGCGGGCTTTGGGTTGGTCTAAATGAGCGCAAACGCGCGTCTGCGGTACATTGTGATGCGAGCCGTGGATTAACAAGACGCCGGGAAGTGGCGAGGTTTGTGCGCCGCGGCACGGCAAAACTGCAACCAGCAGGAAGCGGGGGCTGCTTCGCAAACTACGTACTGACAGTGGATAGGGGATAGGAGCCGAGGCGTGTGAATGGTTTAGTAAATGGCGTAAGGAGCAGGGCGGTAGCGAACGGGAAGGACAAAAAGGGGAAGCTGAGCACGGAAATCAGGCTTGTCAGGGGTGTGACATGACATAAGGTCTACTTGACAGAAGAATTCGCCGTTAGAATCGCCATGGCGGCGCCATGGCGATTATGGAGCTAGTATACATAAATTAGCTGCACCAATGTAGGATCTGGAACTATGTAGCAGTGCTGCTGTATGATGCGGCACGCGCGGAGTTAGCGCTGTAGGGCAGAGAACAGAGTGATTTTTTGGGTTGTGGCGGTGGTGGTTGGGAGGACTGATGCCTGGCGTGGTTATTCACGCAGGCGCGGCTTTCCTGCTGTGCATCCCGGGATGGCGGTACGGTCTCGGGTAGTAGCGCCGTAGGTGCTGTTACGATCGGGTCGAGTGGAGGCGGCGTACGTCAGTGTATGGTTGGGGTTACAGTTGGGTCGTTGGCGCCAGGGGTGGCGAGGCTAGGGGAGTCTTCGATAGTTGGGGTCTTGTGTGGCTATGAATAGGGTTGATACTGGGTTTGGTGATTTGAGAGGGCGCCATACCGGCCGCGGCTTGGGTGTGGGGAATTGAAGTGTAATTTGGGCGCGATAGGTGGCGGTAGTTGGTACGTGCGATAGCGTTATTGCCACGGATGCATGCCAATTCGACATGGCGGGGGTTGCGCGGCGGGCTTCGGTGTTGTATACTGCTGGCGACAGCTAGCGGTATGGTATGTCGCCATAGCGGCCTATAGCGGTCAATCGCCATGTGCATGACTTGCATGGCGGCCTATAGCGGATTGTCAGATGTCGCTGGCGTGGTGTGGCGCTTTTGTTTCGAGACGCTGGGGCTATTTGGGGTTTTCGTAGGATGTTACTGTGTGCAGGTTGTATGTGGACGTGTGGCGCTATGGCGGGTTTTGTTGGACGTGGTGAGGGTTAGCTTTTGTTGCGGGGGGA
>JAMDCE010000136.1:6486-7731 GCA_023489135.1 Chloroflexota bacterium | reverse complement strand
GTTTCGGTCTTCGTATCCCAGGGCGGCGATCTGTCCCGCCGCGGAGATGAGCCTGCGCATGATCGCCGTGCGCTCGACAATGCGGGCGTAGTGCTCGATGTGAACGGCAGTGGGCACGGCGGACACGAGGGAGGAAACATACGCGGCGCCGCCCACTGCCTCCAGTTGGCCACGCCGCTCAAGCTCGTCGCAGATCGTGACAAAATCGCCCGGCTGCTGGTGATCGTACAGGTCCAGGCGGACGCGATATAGAAGGCCGTTCCGTTCGCTGAAGAAATCCCCCGGCTGCAAGAAGGATGCCACCTTGATGATGGCATCACGATCAATGAGCAAGCAACCGAGCGTGGCTTCTTCAGCCTCTAAGTTATGCGGAACAGGCTTGTCGGCGACGATGGCGGCTTCGTTTTCTAGCCTATTCGCTCTCGACTGCAACCGCAACCTCAGGAATCACATCGTGGGCCACCCGCACCGGCACCTGATAGGTCCCCCAGGTGGCGGATCGGTTCCTTCAGCTCCACCTTTCGCTTGTCGATAGGTTGCCCCAGGGCCTCGCTCAGCTTCTCGGCAATGTCCTGGCTGGTGACAGAGCCATAGAGACGATGCTGCTCACCGACCTTGGCTTTGAAGACGAGACGTGCCTTCTCGATTCGCTCGGCCAGGGCTCGGTTCTCCCGTTCCTGGCGGGACATGCTCTGCATCTTAGATATCTTTTGATCGGTGACGAGCTTAAGCTGGGCACGGGTCGCCAGTTGAGCCAGCCCCTTGGGGATGAGGTAGTTGCGGGCGTAGCCGTCGGAAACTTCCTTCACGTCCCCTGGGTTGCCAAGACCCTCGACGGGCTGTCGCAACACTACTTTCACAGCAGTTACCTCCTTCCTGAGCAATAGTATAACACGCGGCGCATCCCGCCAATAGCATAAACTGGGACCAATTCCCCGATTGGCAGCTTGAACCTCTATACCCATTTCTGCTACAATAACTAACGCTGGGGCGAGTAGCTCAGCCGGTTAGAGCGCACGGTTCACATCCGTGAGGTCGTGGGTTCGAGTCCCTCCTCGCCCACTATTTTTCGCGATTCTCGCGCCGGACCAGGAAGAGACATTGCTGGAAGCATAACGTGGTACGCATACTGCGGAATGCTTCCAGCTTACGTCTGCGGGGGCCTACTGCTGTTTCCCCGCGGCTTGCTTCTTCAGGGACGGTCTGCCGGGGTCAATTCGTTTTGAGGTTTATCAAGAGCTAATG
>JAMDCE010000136.1:0-6476 GCA_023489135.1 Chloroflexota bacterium | reverse complement strand
ATGGAAATTGGAATTATGGGCCTGCCAAGCGCCGGCAAGACCGTCGTGTTCAACGCGCTAAGTCGGGCAAAGGTTCCCATCGCCACCTTCTCGGCGCCCACCAGCGCGCCGAACCAGGCGGTCGTCAAGGTGCCTGACCCGCGGCTGACAGCGCTGGCCGCGCTATTTCGCCCCAAGAAAGTGACACCGGCGGAGGTATGCTACATCGACGTCGCCGGACTGGCGCAGGGGATGGGCAACGACAGCCAGGGCAGTCAGCTTCTCGCCCAGTTGCGCAACTGCGATGCGCTGCTCATCATCGTCCGCGCCTTCACCAACGAGACTGTCGCCCATCCGCTCGGGACCGTCGATCCCGAGCGCGATCTTGAGATACTCTCGACGGAGCTGCTCCTCGCCGACTTGGCCATCGTCGAAAAGCGACTGGAGCGACTGGAGAAAGAAGTGCGCCTGAAAAAGGGCACCGAGGCCGAGCAGAAAACGCGAGCGCAGGAGTACACCCTCCTGCAGGACATCCAGGGCGCTCTCGCTGACGGCAAGCCGGCACGGTCGGTCGCGCTCGCTCCTGCGGATGAGAGGTTACTGCGCGGGTATTGTCTTCTGACGCAGAAGCCCTGGCTGATCCTGCTCAACACCGACGACGGCGGCGCCGACCCGGAGATGGTGGAGCGGGTCCGGGCTCGCTGGGAAGATGCGGGGACCCGGGTCAAGGCCATCGCCGGCCGGCTGGAGATGGACCTGGCCGAGCTTTCGCCGGAAGAGGCCGCTGAGTTCCTCGTGGCGTGGGGAGTTGCCGAGCCAGCGCTGGACCGGGTCATCCAGCTTTCCTATGAGCTGCTCGACCTCATTTCCTACTTCACCGTCGGCGAGGACGAAGTACGCGCCTGGACGTTGAAACGCGGGGCTAGCGCAGTAGAGGCCGCCGCTGTCATTCACACTAGTATCGCCAGGGCCTTCATCCGTGCCGAAGTCGTGGGAAACGACGATCTGCTCATCTGCGGCAGCCTGGCCGAGGCGCGCAAGCGCGGCCTGCTTCGCACCGAGGGGCGCAGCTACATCTTCCGAGATGGAGATGTAGCGCAGTTCCTTCACAACGGGTGAGCAGGGATCATGGTGGGGCTTGCCGGCGCGGGCTGTTTGGCACATTATGGTATCATTGGCGTTGGCAGGCAGCAACAGTCTCACCGAAGGATTGGTTGAGGACGAATGATGAAGAGTAGGACAGGCGCGGACGTCGCAATCGACAAGAACTCGATCCTGTTTGTCACTACGCTGGTCTCGTTTCTTACACCCTTTATGTCGGCCTCCATAAATATCGCTCTCCCCTCGATTGGAAATGAGTTCGCTGCGGATGCGGTCACCCTTAGCTGGGTGGCCACCTCGTTCATCCTGGCCTCCGCCATGTTTCTCGTGCCCCTCGGAAGGCTGGCCGACATTCACGGCCGGAAGCGGATCTTCGTCTACGGCATCTTCGTCTATACGGTGGCCTCCTTGCTTTCCGCGATGGCAAGCTCGGCTCTTGCACTGATCACGCTGCGCGTCTTGCAGGGGATCGGCAGCGCCATGATCGCGGGCACTTCGGTGGCCATTCTGACTTCGGTATTTCCCGCCGGTGAGCGAGGCCGCGCTTTGGGCATAAATGTCGCCGCGGTCTACTCCGGGCTCTCGCTGGGGCCCTTCTTGGGCGGCTTCCTGACCCAGAATTTCGGCTGGAGGAGCATCTTCCTGGTCAACGTCCCGCTGGGATTGATCATCATTCCCCTCACTTTCCTGAAGCTCAAAGGGGAATGGGCCGAGGCCCGCGGCGAGAAGTTCGACCTGACCGGGTCTGTCGTGTATAGCCTGACGCTCGTGGCAGTAATGTACGGATTCACCCTATTGCCAGGTGCGCTTGGAATGTGGCTATTCCTGGCTGGCATCGCGGGGGCATTCGCGTTCATCAGTCTGGAGACGAGAATGAAGAGCCCGGTCTTCGATGTTGGTCTCTTCCGACACAATTTGGTGTTCGCTCTCTCAAATATGGCAGCGCTGATCAACTATAGCGCCACCTCTGCTATCGGATTTCTGCTCAGCCTATACTTGCAGTACGCGAAGGGACTTGGCCCGCAGGAAGCCGGCCTGGTCCTGGTGTCTCAGCCGATAATGATGACGATATTCTCACCGCTTGCCGGCCGGATTTCCGACCGAATCGAGCCGAGAATCGTGGCCTCGCTGGGAATGGCACTCACGGCGATAGGCCTCTTCCTGTTCGTTTTTCTGGACGCCACGACCAGTCTCGAGTTCATCGTCGCCAGTCTGGTCATCCTGGGCTTCGGCTTTGCGCTCTTCTCCTCCCCCAACACCAATGCCGTGATGAGCTCGGTGGAGAGGAAATACTATGGGGTAGCCGCAGGAACGCTGGCAACGATGAGGTCAATCGGGATGATGCTCAGCATGGGTATCGTGATGCTGATACTCACTCTGTACGTCGGAAGGGTGCAGATCACGCCCGAGTTCTATCCACAGTTCCTGAGCAGCACGAGAATGGCATTCACGGTCTTTGCAGTGCTTTGTTTCGGGGGCGTATTCGCATCGCTGGCCAGGGGCAAGGTGCGGTAGGCGTCCCCGGGGCCTTTTCTAAGGCCACTCTAAAGGAGCGCGGCTCTCCGAATCCACGCCGCCCACAGGGCCGGCGCGAGACTGAATGCTCTTCGTGGCAACACCCCTGCGCGGGTTCGGAACCCGCGCAGGGGTATCATTCGATCTCACGACGGCCGACTTTCAGGCGAGCCGGGGGCCGGAGAACCGCCTAGTTACAGGGCGACGTGCCTTCGCACAAAGAGATGTCGTCTATCCAGGCTGCTTCTCCCGCGTTCAATTCCCACATTACGTCGAGTCTTCCACTCGTGTAGCTTGCGGGCGTAGAGAACGTAGCCGTGACCCTGGTCCAATCCTTCGTTCCATTGGTGAGCGGCGTTACAGGCCGCATGTCCGTGGGCGTATTCAATTGAGGATAGCGCATTGTCACCCCGCGTCCCGTAACTCCCTGCGTCTTGACCCAGTAGGACAGGGTGTACTGCTTGTTGGGCTGAAGGTTCAGGTCTTGATACGAGTAGACATCCGCCGGCCCAGTCATCTTCAGCGATGCTTTTCCGCTATGGGCGACCGTGGAATCCCAACTGCCGTTCGACCTGCTCACCCAGTTCGCCGGGTAACCACCGCCGTTTGTTTCAAACGACGAGTTTGCGGCCAGGTTCGTGGCCTTGGGCGGCGAGGTCGGAACAGGCGGCGAGATTGGAACAGGGGTCGATGTCGGCTTCGGTGTCGACGCTTGAGTGGCCGTCGGCGACGGATACGATGCCGGGTTCTGCGTCGGCACAGGAGGAACGCTGCCACCGCAAGGTACCGGTCCTTCGCACAGAGCGACATCATCGATCCAGGCCACGTCCCCTGCATTCAGTTGCCACTGAACATCAAGCCTTCCACTTGCGTAGCCCGAAGGCGTGGTGAAGGTCGCGACGACCTGGGTCCAATCGTTCGTCCCGTTGGTGAAGGGCGCCTGAGCCAGGATGTCCGTTGATGCGTTCAACTGAGGATAGCGCATTGCTACCCCTTGCCCGGAGACGCCCTGCGTCTTGATCCAATAGGAGAGGGTGTATTGCTTGTTTGGCTGGAGGTCCAGGTTCTGATAAGAGTAAACGTCGGCCGGCCCGGTCATCTGCAGTGACGCGCTGCCGGAATGAGCGACCGAGGTGTCGAGCATGCCATTTGGCCTGTTCGCCCAGCCCGCCGGATAGCCACTGCCGTCATCTGCTTCAAATGATGGGTTCGCGACGAGATTGGCGCCACTGACAATTGGAGAGGGGCTCGGGCTCGCCACGGATGTTGGCGAAGGCGTCGTAGTAGCTAACCCGGCGCCGACAAGCTCGAAGATCTTGCCATCGCCTGGCCTGAAAGTGATCGGCGCGCCCAGGGCATAGACCCGATTCGTTTCCAGGTCCCTCAATTGCCCCTGAAGGCCAACGGAGCTGACCGATAGGCTTTGGTCGCTCCCACAACTGCCCTTGTTGACAACCACAGCGTAGGTCTTCGTTCCATCTTTGTTAGTCAGGGTGCTGACGTAGGGGTTCGGTCCGCCAGAAACCGTGAACTGATCGCCGGTTCGGTGCAGGCCCAGAAGCGTGCTTCTGAGGGGCGCCACCCGGCTCGCCAGCGACGAGACTTCCTGGAACAAGGTCGGGTTGTCTTTCAGCCCGGTCCAGCCCTGCTCGCTGCTGTAGATGAACCAGAAGATACCGGTTGCCCCTTCTCCGATAGCCATCCAGTTCTGCGCCCTCACCTCTGGCACAGTCGGTTGGCGCAGCGAATAAAGCGGGTCGGTGCCGAAGTTGTGGATCTGCAAGATGATCCACAGGGGCGTATCAGCCGGCTTGTTTCTGGTTATCGTCCTGACATAGCTGGAAAAATCCTGATCGGTGTATCCAAAGCCGGTCATCGTGAAATCGCAGGCAGGATTAGCATAGCCAACCGGGTACACGTCGATCAGCATCGGGCTGGGTTTGGCGGCATCGAAGATCGGCTCGGCACGGTTGATGCCGATCAGGATCGGCGCGATAGCTCCACCGGGGTCACGCTCTCGGAAGGCCTGAACGGCTAAGGCAACCTTATCCTGCTGGTCATTGGTCGGCTCGTCGGCAACATTGTAACCCTTGACACTTGCGTGGCCGTTGACCAGGTCTACCAGCGGATAAATAGCCGATCTGGCATTGTCGATCGTTGCCGCCACGTTGGCTGGCCACCAATTTCGGTCCAGCTCATAGTGAGGAGCGAAATAGACGTTGAAGCCTAGTCGGTCCGAAACCGAGAGCATAGGCTCGTCTCGCTGGGCGGAGTTATTCGTGAACAGAACGGCGTCAAGGGCGTGCGATTTCAGGTCATTGATCATCGCCTCAAAATCGGCCGAGACGCCGTACGTCATGTTTCCATCCTCGAATACGCCGAGGGGGAAACCAGCCGCACCGGAGCCGGTGGGAGGCGGCGGGACTGGCGTGGTCGCAGGAGTTGTCGGTGATGGGACTGGGGTGGAGGTCTGTGTCGACACCGGTGTCGGAGTGGTCCCACCGGTGCACTGCGAGCCGAAGCAGTTGTTCGACACGACGTTGGGGCCTTCGATGGTATCGCACGAAGTGTTGATCTCGTTTACCGCCTGGCCGGCGGCATCCTGGCTGTTGTTGTCTCTGACCTGGTACTGGCCCACTCTAGCGATATTCGTCTGCCCGGCCGGGCAAGTAGCGGCAGTAATCTCCAAGAAGGAGCCCGCCGATGTTGTCCGGTTGCCCACGATCCGATTGCCGTAGTACTGGTAAACGAAGGTATCGTTGACTAGAGCCGTCTTCGATTCAAAGCTGGCGAGAGTAGTGACCCGGTTCTGGACGGTATTGTTCTTGACCAGGTTGTCTCTTCCGGTTGCGCTGACGACATCGTAAGTGCCGCCGGCGAATGTATTGCCGTAGACAACATTATGCTGGGCGCTTCTTATCTCCCAGGGGTCAAAAGTGCCATTGCCGTTGTAGTCTTTGGTAAAGTCGTCGTTGGTGAGGAAGAGTAGATTGCCCCGGCGGAAATTGCCATCGATCGTGGAGTTGATAACCCCACCGCCGTGCAAGCCATCTAGATAAAGGGCAAATGCTTCGCTGCCAACGAAATGGCTATTTCTGACCCAGATATTGTCCAGTACCGCCGAGCCACTTATCAGGCCACGGTGGTATTCATCGCCCGGGTCCCGATAGTTCTGGAAGGTGATATTGTCAAAGACGACGTCCATCGCGGCATTAACGGTTACCGCGATCAAGCTCGAGCCAGCCCCATCGAACGTCAGATTCTTGAAATAGACATTGCTGACGCGATTGGTTGTGGCGCAAGCGACGGCGCTGGGGTCTTTGCTGGCGACGGCCAAGTTGAAGGCCTGGTAGTCGGTCGCCAACTGGCAGCCGGCCACTTGAGTTGTACCCCCACTCTGGATTACGGCGCCGCCATCGGAGATGATGTGGACATTGCTCTTGCCGATTACGTTGAACGCCGAGTTATACGTCCCGGCCGGCAGATAAACGGTGCCGCCACTGGAGGGAAGGGAATCGATAGCGGCCTGAATATCTCCACCGAACTGGGTTTGAGCATTGACCTGATTGCTGGGGGACTGAATATCGGGGCGGTAGTTTCCCGATTGTGGATTGAACGGGTGCTGTGACCACCAGGTTTCTATATCCTGGTTATAGTCAACTGTTAGATGAGGTACACCATTCCACGGTGCGACTTGGGCCTGAGCAGATGCTCTCTGCCCTGTCAAGACAAACGTTGTCACGAGCAAAACTGCCAATAGTGTTGCGAGTCTCTTCAAATTCCTTACCTTTCTTACGACTTATCTCATTCGTAGAGAGAATCTCGATGGTAAGGCAGTGATGGGCGGCCAATATCTCTTTCAACGACGTATCACCCCCTAC
>JAMDCE010000204.1 GCA_023489135.1 Chloroflexota bacterium | reverse complement strand
AGCGCTCCTGCTAGGGCTTCCAGGATCGGAGTCGGATATACGCCAACCACCAGTATCACGACTGCCAGAAGTATCACTATGGCAGACAGCGCCGTCGGTTCGTCCTCTAGTTCTTCGCCCCCTGGTGATCGTTCCCATAGGTCCGACGCAGGCTGCCGAACCGATTCCTCAACCCCCTTTTCAACCAGGGAGGGGCGGGGCTCCGGATTCAGCCAGGCGCCCTTAAGAAAACGGGCGTAACCCAGGAAAACCAGCGCGCTTGAGACGACGTGAAAGAAGACCAGGTAGCCCGAATAGCCGGCAATGGCTTCGTAGATCATCCACCGCCCGGCAAAACCGGCCGCCGGGGGGGCACCGGCCAGCGCCAGCCCTCCGATGGTAAGCCCCAGGATTACGGAAGGGGTTCGTCGAAGGTTGGCCTCAAAATTGCCGTCAGAGCGAACCCGTCCGGAAATGTCGAGACACATGTGCACCAGCAGCAACGCCCAGAGGTAATTGAGCAGGCTAAACATGCCGCCGACCAGGCCCAGGGAGGTCGCCGAAACTATTCCAACCAGGATCGTCCCGGCATTGGAAGCAGCCGAATAAGCTATGAGATGATCCAGGCGCCGGGATGCCGCCGCCATAAGGGAAGCCCCCACCGTTCCCAAAGTGGCCACGCCCAGCAACGCCCGAATGGCGGCAGGGTCCGTGGAGAGCCACGGCAAGCTGCCATAGCTTTGCAGGAAAAGCCATGCGCCGCCAATCGCCAACGCCGACGCCATGAGAGAGCCGGCCATCAGATCCCCCCGCCGGGCCATCTTGGGAAACCAGAGGTTGAAAGGGAACACCCCAAGCACCACGAGCACAAAGACCGACAGCAACCCGAAGGTCAAACGCTGTAAGGTCGGGTCGCGCGATACCTCAAACCTCGTGGCCAACGAAAAAGCGCCCACCAGGCACATCCCTGCCGTTACCACGTATGACAGGTAGCGCATGGTGGCGCTTCGGGCGTCTCTATCCGCGGCACGAGCGCCTATGGCCAGCGCTCCTGCGAGCGCGGCGAGCTCAAAGGCCAGGCCCGCCGAAAGCAAATCCCTCGACAGCGAAAAGGTGAGGCCCAGGAACCCGGTGATCGCCAGGCCCATCATGAGCACCCTCTCGCCTTCACCTGCGAGCCAGCCGTACACCATGCCCAGGGCCGCCAGCATAAGGAACGCGGTGAAAGCCAGACGTGATAGCGGCTCAAAGCTAAGCTGAACCTCGGAAACTTCGACAGAAGACGATGTCCTGGCCGCTGCTGCAAAGGCTATGGCCAGAGCCGCCAGGGCCATCAACGGCCCGAGAGCGCGCAGCTTCCGGTAACCTTGGGCCACCGACGCCGTGAGCGGGACAATAGAAAGGAGCACATAACCCAACATATGTAAACACTCTACCTGCTAGCCGCGAACTTCTGGCGACGCCTCTTCGCGCCGATCGAGCGAAAGCCGGCCAATTATCAGAGCGGCAAAAATGCCGACGAGCAACAAGCCGATGGCGTTGACAACACCATAAGCATCGGAGACCAAGACGTAGGACAAGCTGACTCCGCATATGAGGAGCAACAGTCCCGAGCCGGACCTGAGCGGATTTCGGGTTACCGCCGCCGCCAGCAAGCCCGAGATAATCAGCCAATACGACACGAAGCTCTCCCAATAGCTGGCCCGCATCTCCTCTCCCAGGGGATAGGTAGACGAGAGACCGAAGGCCACGACCATGCACAGCACCAAAGTGGTCGTGACGAACACCCAGCCCATCGGCGGTGAGCCGGCATAAGCATTCTTATCAAACTTGGCAGCCGGAGCGGGCCCCGCGATCTCGACCCGCCGGAACGCTAGCAGCGGCGCGGACCCATACAGACAAATAATCGCGCCGGCGGTAAGTCCCGTGATCGCATAAGCCAGGCTGATGGAGTGGCTTACTCCTTGCCATAGGAGGAGCCCCACCAGGACATAATCGGCGCCAATCGAAAGCGCAGCGATCAGCCTGGACCGAGATACAATAAGCGAGCCTGTAATCAAGACTATGAGGGCCGGGGTAACGATCTCCATTTTTCTATTCTATCCATCAATCCAGAAAAACAAACACCACTCCGATTCCCAGCAGTAGCAGCGCCGGAAAGTAGTACTGCTCCTGCACGTGCTCCGACAGTCTGTGCAGCGTCGTCCCCATCCAGTCGATGGTCCTTCCGAGAAACCACAACCAGTATTCCGGATTGAACATCCTGTGAACCGACTCGGCCCCCATCTCCAATGCCACGCGGATCCCTTCGTAGAAGCGCTCGCGCGGCCTGCTGTGCTGATCGATCCTCTCGGTCGAGCTCAAGCGTAAGCGGCCAAGAGGAAGTGGGTACAGTTTTGCCGCTATGCCAAACGGGATCACCACCGCCAGCGCGGTCACTACCTGGACCAATGTAGGCAGGCCGTTTATCGGAGAGGTGGGAAGCGATATCCCGAAACCATACGTGGCGGATAGAGCAGGCAACACCACGTGCCGCAGCGCAGGCCAGGGGAGCAGACCCAACGCCAGGCCCGGCACCTGCAGCAGGGCCACCGCCGACAACGACAGGATGCTGTGCGACTCCGAGTGTTTCCATCCAAGGTCAGACCGGCTAAACAGGAGCTGGTCGGCCCACTTGAACGCCGGGACAATCGACAGAGCGCTAACCAGGAATCCTATCGAAGCGACCGCGCCCAGGCCCTTCTCCACCGCCGCGTTGTACAGAATCCACCTGGCGAAGAAGCCCAGCAGCGGTGGCGCGCCGGCCAGCGACGCCAGAGCGAGCAGTGATAGCAACAGCTCCAACGGGCTTCTCGACACGGGGGACGTCTCGCCGGCGACCCCTCTGCTCCTCAGCTCCAGGACGTGGAACGCGACCGATCCTCCGGACAGAACGAGGTTGAGAACTATCAGTGCGGCGGCCGCTAGGGCAGTCGGGCTCCCTAAGCCGAAGGCCACAAAGGCAAAGCCCAGCTCGATCATCGTCAGATGGCGCAGCAGCCGCTTGAAATCGGATTCGACCCAGGCAGACACGTTCCCGTAGGCGATCGAGATCAATCCAATCGCGATCAAGATGGCAGCGAAGCCGGGGTTGGCGCCCGGATCGATTATGGCGCGGAGCCTTCCCAGCAAGTAGATGGATGCCACGCCGGTTAGAATACTGGAGCTGGCCGCAAACGTGGACGGAACGCTTCCCAGGTCGGTCGCCCAGCGATGCAGGGGGAACTGGCCGGAGTAGGCTACCAGCGCCACGAGGAGCAGCAAGAACGTGGGCAGGCCGACGGTGCCGGCGTTGAGATCGCCGAGCCACCATCCGCTTCCGGTTCTCAGGGTGATTGCGGCGACGACCAGAGCGCTGCCGGACAGGCAGGTCATCCAAAGGATCTGGTAAGCACCCTCCCGTTCTTCCGGCTGCTGCGCGGAGGAGACCGAGCCGGCGCAGGCGACCAGTCCCAGACAAATCCAGCTGGCGACGATAAGAATGGCGCTGGCCGAGAACACCAGGTGGGTGAAGACCGCCGCCAGGGCCAGCAAGTAGACATCAGTCCAGGTCTTGCGATGGGGGAAGGCCAGAATAATCCTGGTTCGTAAGAGCAGAGCCGCCAGGACGGCGGCTAGCGCCAGCCCGCCGAAGAGGGAGGACCAGGAATCAACCCGGTACAGCAGAGACGCCTGTTGTCCGGGAATGGGGGCCCAATCCGTTAACTCGAACTCCAACGGTTGCAGGCGCGCCAGATAATACCCATACAGCACGGAGACGAAGGCCAGCCCGGCCGCGAAAAGAGAAACCGGAGCCGAGAAAGCTCCGGCGGCCAGCCTCTTCAGCCCCAGGAGCCACACCAGGCCGGTGCAAAGGATCAAGATGGGGAGAACAGCCACAATTCCTTCCACCAGCACCCCTCCCACAACACGTCCTCGAGGTGGCGCGAGTATAGCACATTCCCAATCGCTTTGGCAATCGCGAGGTGGCGCAGTTGATGCGAGTCAGCCTGATATATAGTAGAATGAATAACCCACGCCGGCCTCTTCGCCATAAGCGCTCATTGCGCAATTCTGCCATTTTGATTGACACGCGTATCGGTCGCGTGATAGCATGTGGGCAGAATGAATCTCTGAGGTAAGACTATGGTGCGTGTGAGTGCAAGGGAAGCCCGCGATAACTTCGGCGATGTCATTGCGCGTGCGCAGTATGGTGATGAGGCTATTATAGTGACGAAGCAGGGCAAACCCGCTGTGGTTATCGTGAGCTACGAGGAATACGTTGCTCTGCACGAGCAGAGGAATCGTGAAACGATCCAACGTTTACTTGAGGATCCTGAGGCACGTCAGGTCCTTGACCGTCTTCTAGACAACTTCGAGGCTGACGTCGCGGCTGGTCGCTACAAGGAGCGACCGTAGCGTGAACGATTCCAGCGATTGGAGCAGCGAGGAAATCCCATCAGAGGAGAGCTACCGCATTTTCTGGTCGGATCACGCAAGTTACTTTCTGGATAACTTGCCCGAAAAGCAGCGACAGCGCATCGAGCATAGGGTCCACAAGAACCTTTCCTTCTGGCCGGAGGCGTGGCTGCTTATGCCACAAACACATCCCCGCTACAAAGGCACGCGCCACTTGCTCGTGCTAGGTCCGCCGGACTTCCAGGTCGTCTTTCGCGTGAATCGCGAGGCGCGCCAGGTGTTTGTCCTCCTGATTTATTATGCGCGCGGGAAAGCGCCGTAGGGCAAGGGGACTATGCGCCAGTTTACCTCATATTATGAACCATCCCAGACAGGATAGGGATTCTCGTCAAAAAATCTCGTCAAGAAACGCTTGACAAGGCTCCAAAGCCCTGCTAAACTAAGGGCTAACAGAATATCGCCTGGACCTTATCAAGAGAGGTGGAGGGAGACGGCCCGACGAAGCCCGGCAACCAGCGGTTTCTCCCGCTTGGTGCCAATTCCGGCAGAAGTGATTCTGCAAGATAAGGGGACGCAGATAACGCAACCCCTCGTGCAGATGAGGGGTATTCATTTAGTAGGGCTATACACCAAACCGTCAAACCGAACCCAATATCGCTAACGGCGATGAAGAGGACGAGTAGGTGGGCAGAACGGCTACAGAGAACCGCGACAGGTGAGAGGCGGAACCCGAAAACCCACCGAAAATGACCTCGGAGCTGCAGGCTGAACGGCGGTGCTTACCGCTCCAGTAGGCTGAGCCGGCGTCTCACAGAGACAATTGGCCCCCGTTACCGGGCCGGAGTATCGCCCCCGTTGATGCCACGCGATGGAGCCTCCCGGCAGCAGCCAAGACGGCAATCGAGGACCGCGGGAGAGAAGTGGCTGGGAAGCAGGTCGGCGTTGGACCAACTTCAACTTCGGGGCCGTACTCGAAAAGGTCGCGGGCGCGAGCCGGCGGCGAACTAGGGTGGTACCACGAGAATTGGCCTCTCGTCCCTAAAGGGGAATGAGAGGCTTTTTGTTTACCGGTCGTCGCGTCAGCAAATGGAGGAGAGAAGAACGGATGGGACGAATTAAAGCTTTGAAGTGTCGCGAATGTGGCAGGCCCTACGACCTGGCACCGATTCACGTGTGTGAGTTCTGCTTCGGGCCGCTGGAGGTAGATTACGATTACGACGAGATCCGCGCGTTGGTCAGCCGAGAGAAGATTGCCGCCGGTCCCTTGTCGCTGTGGCGCTACAAGGATCTCCTGCCCGTCGAGCAAGGGGAGGATCCATCGCCGGGAATAGGGTTTACCCCCCTGCTCAAGGCGGATAACCTGGGCCGCGAGCTGGGGCTCAAGAACCTCTACGTCAAGAATGACAGCGTCAACCCCACGTTTTCTTTCAAGGACCGCGTGGTAGCGGTAGCGCTGGCTAAGGCCAAGGAGTTCGGCTACGACACCCTGGCCTGCGCTTCCACGGGCAACCTCGCCAGCGCCGTGGCCGCGGCCGGGGCCAAGGCCGGAATCACCACCTACGTGTTCCTGCCGGCCGACGTCGAAGCCGGCAAGATAGTGAACGCGGCGATCTACGGGGCCAACCTCGTGGCCGTGCACGGCACATACGACGAGCTGAATCGCCTCTGCAGCGAGATCGCCGATCGCTATCGCTGGGCCTTCGTGAACGTGAACATCCGGCCCTACTATGCCGAGGGCTCCAAGAGCATGGCCTTCGAGATAGTCGAACAGCTGGGTTGGCGCGCGCCGGACCACGTGGTGATACCCATCGGCTCCGGCTCCCTCCTCACCAAGATCGGCAAAGGCCTCAACGAGATGGTCAAAGTCGGTCTAATCGACCAGGCCAAGACCACCATCTCGGGAGCGCAGCCGGCCGGCTGCTCCCCGGTGGCCGCTGCCTTCGCCGCCAACACCTTCAACATCCGCCCGGTGAGGAAGCCCAACACGATCGCCAAATCCCTCGCCATCGGCAATCCCGCCGACGGATACTACACCCTGAAAACCGTGAGATCCAGCGGCGGATCTATCGAGGCCGTATCCGAGGAAGAGATCGTCGAGGGAATCAAGCTGCTGGCCCAGACCGAAGGCGTCTTCACCGAAACGGCCGGCGGCGTAACGGTTGCCACCCTGAAGAGACTGGCCCTGGCGGGCAAGATTCGCCCCGAGGAGTGTGTAGTGGCCTGCATCACCGGCAACGGCCTCAAGACGCAGGAGGCGGTGTCCGAAGCCGTCGGCGTTTCTTATTACGTCGAGCCCTCCCTCACCTCGTTCGAGGAAGTGGTATTCGACAAACGAGTGAGCGTGGGCGTTTCCTAACGCGCTCCCGGCCAGGTCCCGCCCTCAGCCCAGCCCTCCCCCAGAGGGAGAGGGGGAACCGTGGCCGCGCGAGCGCGACCCCGATGTAGGGGCGGACGTTCCTGTCCGCCCGAGGGGCGGCGGGGGGCTCACCTCTCCCTCTGGGACAGGTCGGCCGAAGGCCGGGTGAGGGCGCAGCCCATTGGGAGAAGCGAAGTTGGTGGAACAAATTGACGGAGCTGTTCACCCGCGGGGTGGGGCAGTGGCAATTGTACACCAATCACCTCAAGTTAGTAAGATTGTTGAGTCAATTCAGATGAGTAAAGAAAGGAAAGACCTTACCATGGCAGCTAACGTAAAGATCCCCACCCCACTGAGAAACCTGACCGCGGGGGCCAAAGAGGTAACGGCGGAGGGAAAGACTATCAGCGAGCTTATCGAGAATCTTGAGGCAACCTACCCGGGCATCAAGGAGCGTCTGTGCGACGACACCGGCGAGGTTCGCCGGTTTGTGAACATCTACGTCGGCGGGGAAGACATCCGTTTCATCGATGGACTCGGCACCACCATAAATGACGGCGGCGACGTATCTATCGTCCCGGCAGTCGCAGGAGGATGATGCTCAGATGGTGGATACGCTGAAAACCACGTTGATTGCTCGCGCCAAGCACGCCGGAGCCTACGAGGCGAAGGTTGCCGACCCTCGGGTAGGCTTTGAGCACGGAATTCCCGGACGCAGGCCCCTGGACCTTTGGGATCGCTGTCGCTCGGTAATCGTCTGCGCCGTCCCCAACCCGGCCTGGGCCAACAATACCTACGTCGGGACCATACGTTCGGAGCAGGACTCCGTGCCGTTGGGACAGATGCCTGGATTCGTCTTCTCGCCCAGGTACGCTCTGCGACGCCTAAACAATTACCTCAGGCTGTACGTACTGCACGAGGTCCAGAATGCCCTCAGGTCCGACGGCTACGAGGCTAAGACCGACGAGCGTACGCAAGAGAAGCTCTGTGCATACGA
>JAMDCE010000615.1:1648-7772 GCA_023489135.1 Chloroflexota bacterium | reverse complement strand
GGACAGACTGTTGATCGACATCGCGAGTTGTACAGTTGAGGGTGTCAATAGCTGAGACGGCGAAAGAGTCTGACCTGAGCGAAGCCGAAGGGGCGATCGAGAGGGATTTCTGCGGGCGGGTTCGAAACCCGCCCCTACGGTCCGTCCACCGGTATCAGCAGGCGGTCGTCAGGCAGGCGTCCGCCGTCGTCCACCAGCGTCAGCCGCTTGCCATCCTTCAGCGAATACAAACCTACCGCGATGGTCTGAACGGGCCCCTGATCTCCGCCCACAGACACTACGTGTCTGTCGATCACCGGCTCATTCGGCGCCCATAGAGACGTTGGCCAGCGGCCTTCGGCTGGCACGCCGTCGGCCTGCGCCAGTATCTTCCCCTCTTTGTCCAGGGCATGGACGAATACCTGGCAGTCCTCTTTCAGCGCGGCCTCAGCCTGCCAGTGCAGCTGGATTTGGAGGCTGCCGTCCTCGCCCCGAAGCAGGTCGTATCCCAGCAGCCTGATGCTCTCACCTGCCGTGACCGATAGCCGCTTTGCCGGCGCCGCCTTCTCCTCGCCGTGCACCAGGACCGGCCCAAGGGCTATTGAATCGTTGCCGTCTTCGAAAGGAATCGCCTTCGGCCCCACCCGGTCATAGAGGCCCGTCTTCAGCCATAGAGGGCCGGGCGGCGTCTGACGGTCAATCTGGAGCGTGAAGCGACTCATCACGAAGTCGCCTTGCTGCCAGAACTGGTTCTCGTAGCCTATGCCGTCGGTCTGGCCCCATTCTTTGCCGAGCGCGTCAACGAGGTGGTTGAAGAAGGCGTAGGAACCGCGCTCCGGCAAGGCGTCGATGCGCCAGTAGAGGCGCAGCTCGATCGAGTCGCCGGGATTGGCCCTCTTCGGCAATTCATAGCCCAGAAGCGTGATCCCGTTGCTGAGCCTCGCATCAAGGCGCTGAACTTCGGGGCGGTTGAGGAGGAGGTCGGGCGCATTGGGTGGCAAACGATAGAGTGAGAACGCATCTGGAATGCCGGGAGCACCCGAGGCGACCAGGCGCGAGCCGGCGAACGAGTCCTCGATGAGGCGTCCCACCGGACTCTCCGGGTTGGCCACGAGGCTTATCTGCGACTGGTTGATAGCAAGGGCGCCGTTGTCGATGACGGCCTGGACGTGAGGGCGCTCGGAGGCAAAGAAGTCGAGGACCTCGATGTCGTTTTCATTGCCGTAGAAGGTCAGCAGGGCATTCCTGGAGGTCCCCTCCTCCGTCGCCGCCACGGCCCGCTTGAATGCCGCGGCCGGGACGCCATAGCCTTGCGGCGCTCCATAAATCTCCACCCAGTCCATCATCGAGGAGAAGATGATCGCCTGGCCCCCGCTTATTCCGAGTATCAGAGCGACCAGAGCGGGCGCGGCGGCATAGCGGAAGACTGGCTGGAGTCGAAAGCGTTTGACGCTTTTCCAGCACCATTGAACCGCTGAAACCAGGAAATGGCCGGAAACGATGAAAGGCATCGGATAGAGGAATACGAAGTAGTGTGGGTAGAGCGGGTAGCTATGGCGCGTGAAGAAGAGCACCGGTACGAAGTACCAGAGCAGCATCAGCAAAGCGAGCTGGCGCTGCTGCTTCGGCCGCCACGACTGGAGAAATCGGACCGCAGCGAAAGCGAGCCCAGCCAGGAAGAGCGCCAGGCTGGCGTACTCGAGCGGACGGAGGAAGGGAACGGCGGCCAGGAAGGGAAGTCCGTTCAGGCCAAGCATCTCATGCACGTCGGCGACGGAGAGGATCTTGAGCGAGGCCATCAGGGCGTCAGCGTCGACGGTTGACGCCTGTCCCATGAAGGAGAGCAGGCGGTGGAGGTTGCCCCAGCCAGTTTGTGCTTCGCCGATCAAGTACGGCGTGAATGGCAGCAGGAACAACAGCGCGCCGAGGCCGAGGTGCGGCCAGGAGATGCGCCGGTAGCCCAGGATGATAACGATGACCAGCACGGGAGCGAGCGCCATGGCGGAAGGATGAAGCTGAACGAGGAGAGACAGCAGGAGGAAGGCCAGGGGCAAACTTCTGCGGCGGCCTTCCGTAAGCCACTCTGCAAGCATCCAGATGAAAAGGACGGTCAGCGGAGGCTGGAGCTCCTGGCCCCATATTTTTCTCGAGTAGATGACGGCCCAGACGCTGGCGCTGTAGAGCAGGGCAACGACAATGCCGGCCCATTTCCCGAAGTAGCGCGAAGTGAAGCGGTAGGTGAGGAAGAGGGCAAGCACGTTCAGCATGGCGACCATGCCGGAAGCGAATGCGGCATCCCGCCACAACGCCATCGGAAGGGCCATAAGATAAATTAGCAGCGGTGAATTGTCGATGCCCGACGACGTGGGGATGCCGCGAAGCGGCATCTGACCCGACTGGAGAAAGCCGATGGCGAGGTTGAGGGTGCGCGCCTGATCCCAGCCAAACTCAGCCAAGTCCAATCTCAGTAAGCGCAAATACGCGCCCAACGCGACAGTCGCCAAGAGAGCGCCAACAAAGAGAGTTTTGTGAAATCCTCGAATGTTAATTTCCTTCGTCTCATTACCAATGAGGAGCCGCCAGTCGTTATCGTTACTAACTGGTTTGTTGGCAACCAGTCAGTAATGAGTTGGTGATTCTGCGGTGGCCTTTGGCTTCTTGCTTTACTGCGGACCCCTGATCGTGCACGTTTGACGGCAGGCCTCCCTCGAATCCTTGATTTGGGAGGCCTGCCCTGGCTCCGACCCATGTACGCCGGGTTCCTGTGAAAGGACTTGATCAGGATCACCTAGCAAAGCATGAAGGCTAGCTGGGTATTAGCGCCACGACTTCCACCACTACCAGTCGGTCACGCTGGTCTTCACAGCCAGCGGCAGATAGGCCTGTGACGAGCCGAGAGGCTGGAAGCCATTGTTCGCGATAGCCTTGTCCGTTGAGTTGTCCGAAGCATCCTCCTGATTCACGACCACTGCGATTGGCTGATCTGCCGATACTGTCGCTGATCCATAGAATCCCACTGGCACTGAGAGGCCGCCGTTCAACGAGGTGTCATCGGAGCGAATATCGAAGTTCTTTGCAGTGGTCACGGTGCGCGTGGTAGCGTACTTGGCCCCTGTATACTGATCCTTGGCCGTCACGGTCACCGTCGCCGGGGAGGTCCCCATGTTCTGGACCTGGAAGCTCATTCCCCAGGGGTTCTGACGATAGAGCAGAGGGAGAAGCGATTGCTTACCCGAGCTGTGCGCCACTCCCTTATAGCTCATTGCCTTATAGATCTTGTCCAGGGATTGTCCCGGGAAATTGAGCATCTCATTCACCACGGCCACTATCGGCTGGCTCGAAGTTATCACCGCTGACCCGAAGAAGCCGGGAGGCACATTCAATCCGCCAGTCGTCGCATCCGAGGTGCCGCGGAAATCGTAGGATTTCGAGGTGGCCACCGTCTGGGTGGACGAATACTTCGCCCCGGTGTTCTGATCGGTTGCCTCGATGGTGACGCTGGCGGGCTTCGAGGGATCGATGTTCTGCACCTGAATCGAAGTGTTCCAGTAAGTGCCCTTGAAAAGGAGCGGCAAATAGACCTTCGATCCAGGCTCGGTGTCCCGGTTGAGGCCGCCGTAGCTGATGAGGACGCCAGGGGCCACCTGGGCCACCACGGCCGCTACCGGCTTGTCCGCCGTGATCGACACCGAGCCGAAGAAGAAGCTGAGAGTGGACTGGTCGTAGGAGCGAGAGCCATGGGCCGGAATGCTATCGCTCACCGTGTTGGTCACCTGTCCGGTGGTGCCGTCCGCGTAGGCCATTTGGTGATGCTTGCCGCCGTATCCGACGGATTCTGGACGGTGAAGCGGGTATGCCACAGGTTGCGGTTGCCGTAGCCGTAAATCAGCGGCAACAGGATGTTCCTCGAGGCCTCTGCTTGTGCCACGCCGTTATAGCCATCGGCAGAGTCACCCTGGAAGACATTCATGGAGCTCACGATGGGTTGATCCGAAATGACTTCGACCGAACCGTTGAAATTGACAGAGAGATAACTTGGCATCGGGTTGGGACCACCCCTCGAGTCTCTTAGCAGTGAGGAACTGGGCGAAACAAATGCCGTCTCTGAAGCCGCGGCGCTCCCGTCGGAATTGTAATACTTTATGTTTACGGTTGCAGTGTTCGTAGGGCTAAGGTTCTGAACTTGGAAGCTCGATTCCTTTAGAGCTTGAGTTTGCATATACTTGATTGTCGTGTAGTCGAATCCTGTGGTAGCGCCCATCGAGAACCCCGTGACATATACGTTGCCTTGTCCGTCCACTGTCAACGCGGTAGCCCAGTCCGACTTGCCAGGGCCAATGTATCTGACAACCCATTGTTGATTGCCATTGGAATCGTACTTGAGCGTGGCGTAATTGTAGCCATCACCCCACGAGGAGCCTGTCACATAGACATTGCCCTGGGCATCGAGCACGAGAGCATTGGCTTGGTCATACCAGTTGCCCGGCGCGTTGTAGCGGGCCAGCCACAACTGGTTGCCATTGGAGTCGTACTTTACTGTGGCATAGTCGTTTTTTGTGTCCGTCCCTCCCCAAGATTGTCCCGTAACGTAGACGTTACCCTGCCCGTCCACGGCCAAGGCCTTGGCAACGTCATCGCCATTGCCTGATCCATTGTAGCGGGCCAACCACAACTGGTTGCCGCTGGAGTCGTACTTTACTGTGGCATAATCATTCTTCGTGTCGTTGCCTCCCCAGGATTGTCCGCTAACGTAAACGTTGCCTTGGCTATCCGCTGCAAGGCCGGCCGCGATGTCGTCGCCATTACCTGGCCCGTTATAACGGGCCACCCACAATTGGTTGCCGGTGGAGTCATACTTGAGAGTAGCATAATCATTCTTTGTGTCGTTCCCGCCCCAAGATTGGCCTGTGACGTAGATGTTACGCTGCCCATCGATTGCAAGCGCCTGAGCATAGTCGTTACCATTGCCCGGGCCATTATAACGCGCGACCCACAGCTGATCGCCGTTGGGGTCGTACTTAACGGTCGCATAGTCGCTGAGAGTGCGCGGCGTCGCATTCCATGCTCCCTGTGAACTGCCTGTGACGTAGACGTTGCCCTGGTCATCCACCACTAAGCCATTGGCAAAGTCGTATCCGCCCGGCCCCTCGTAGCGCGCAACCCATAACTGATTGCCATTGGCATCGTACTTGACGGTGGTGTAGCCCGTTCTACCATTTGCAGCTGCTGAGGAGCCCGTCACGTACACGTTGCCTTGCCCATCCAACGCAAGCGCCTTCGCGGCATCATATCTGCTGGCAGATCCGTCATAGCGTGCAGCCCACAACTGATTTCCGTTCGCGTCATACTTGCATGTGAGGTAGTCGGAGTACGTACCGCTGCCCTCTGAGTCACCGGTGACATAGATGTTCCCCTGCCCATCCACCGCGACAGCCCTTGCATAGTCTCTGCTGTCACGTGGACCATTGTAACGGTTGACCCACAACTGGTCGCCGTTAGCGTCGTATTTGACGGTGCCGAAGTCGTTGTAGGTGCTGCCGCCCCAGGACTCGCCGGTAACGTAAACGTTGCTCTGTGAATCCACTGCGAGCGCCCTAGCGTAATCGTCACCATTGCCCGTTCCGTTGTACCGTGCTACCCACAAACGATTGCCATTGGTGTCGTACTTGACAGTGGAATAGTCCATACCACTGTCCACGCCACGAGAGTAGCCCGTGACGTAAACATTTGCCTGTCCATCCATGGAGAGGGCGGTGGCAACGTCCGAGGAGAAGCGCGGCCCATCGTAGCGGGCAACCCAGAGCTGATTGCCATTCGTGTCATACTTCACGGTCGCATAGTCGGTATTGCTGTCGACGCTCCATGAAGTGCCTGTAACGTATACGTTGCCCTGTCCATCCAGCTTCAAAGCATTTGCCCTATCCTCACCACTCCCCGGTCCATTGTAACGGGCAACCCAGAGCTGGTTGCCGTTGTAGTCGTACTTTACCGTGGCATAGTCGTAACCGGTGCCCTGGCCATAAGAGTAGCCGGTGACGTAGGTATTACCCTGCCCGTCCACCGCAATCGCGGTGGCATAGTCGCCACCATTCCCCGGCATATTGTACCGTGCTACCCACAACTGATTGCCCCTTGGCCATCTCTC
>JAMDCE010000615.1:0-1638 GCA_023489135.1 Chloroflexota bacterium | reverse complement strand
GCATAGTCGCTGAGAGTGCGCGTAGTCCATCCCAGTAGCGTTTGCGAAAGAGGAGCCTGTTACATAGACATTGCCTTGAGCATCAAGCGTAAGGGCCTTGGGGCTGTCTGAGCCGTTGTCGGGGCCGTTGTAGCGGGCAACCCAGAGCTGATTGCCGTTGAGATCGTACTTAATCGTGGCGTAGTCGCCGCTGTTGCTGGTGTTAGTGGATCTCCCGGTGACATAAACGTTGCCCTGGCTGTCTGTTGCCACGGTGACGGCCTGGTCGTCCCACGTCATAATTGGATAGTTGGCAGCCCACAACTGGCTACCGTTCTTATCATACTTCACGGTGGCGGACCCTGTTATATACACGTTGTCCTGGGCGTCGAGGGCAATCGCATTGGCTGGACTAGAACCCGATCCGGCATGTTGAGCAAGCCACAACTGCTTGCCAGCACCGTCGTACTTGGCCGTCACCGCGTCGGTGCTCCTGTCACCTTCTGTCGAGCCAGTCACGTACACGGAACCCTGTGCATCAACCACTATGGCCTTGGCGAAGTCCGCACTTCTGCCCTGTCCGTTATATCGAGCGACCCATGCCGGAGCAGCGCCTTCGGATGGATTCGCCTGCCTTGGGACAGTGTAAGAAGACAAGGACCTGCTGGCAGCGTTTGCTTGTCCGGGCAGCAACGGCAGCGTCAGAAGACCGAAAATGATTGCGAGATGAAGGGCAAGAGAGGTTACGCGATTTGCTCTTTTCACAGAGTGTTTCCCCCTTCTTTCATTTCGACATTTTGCAACAGGTCGTTTTCCTGATGGCAATCAGAAGAGTCGTGGACTGCTGGGTGACCAAAGAGTTCTCAGGGGAATGTCAAAGGAAGCCTGCGATCAAGAGGTTCTTCGTGAAGTGTCAAACGGAGTAGACCTCCTTTCGAAGCGAATGCTTCTTTTGACGACTATTGCGTTCGCAGTTCCAAGGGGCATCTAGCGACATGTATCATAGTCGCATTTTTTTGTTCTGTCAATACGTACGCGCGCCGACGAAGAGGATTGACAAAAGCGGCAGGAGGCCACGAGGCCATATCTTGCGCGAAAAAAATCATTAGCCAAGGCACAGTGCTAAACATTAGCGTGGTTACTACAGCGGTTTGCTGGTCGAAGTGCTCCTGCACGAATCTGAACGTGAAAAACACAGCGAAAACCCCGAACGGCGCCGCAAGCATAGGATTGCGAGAGATGGCCAAGGGGACTGCCCTGAGCATGATGAACATAGGGCGTGGAAGGCGCCTACATATGACACAACCCGGGAGGTTTCTTATAGTGGTGCTGAAAGGCTTTTGACTAGGCGGGCGGTCCAGGCGGCCTTGGCGGAGGCGGCTTGGGGGGCCGGGGGGGCGGGGCTCCGGGGGGCCGCGGCGGTCCCGGAGGATAAGGTGGCTGGTCCTTTGCTGTCCGCATGGCTCTTCCCTCCTTCTGGCTATCTCTCTCACCTAGCCCCAGTATAACACTGCTCCTCCTTTGGTTTTGCATAAAAAATGGGGCACGGCCTTCACCGTGCCCCTCGGGCGGGCGGGTTTGAAACCCGCCCCTACGGCCTTGGTCCTGGATGTTTCGGTTTCTCGAAAAGAAAAGGGCACGGTCTAAACCGTGCCCCCA
>JAMDCE010000711.1 GCA_023489135.1 Chloroflexota bacterium | reverse complement strand
GTTGCCGTATTGGTTATGATCGAGCCGCTCGATACTGTCGTAGTAACTCGCCCGGTGATCCTAAGTGTCACGCTCGCCGCCTGAGCAACGTCACCATACCACATCACCATTCCGCTACTGTAGATCGGACTGGCTCCCGAGGAGCTTGATGCGCTCTGGTAAGTGACCTGGACCGGCAACGTGTCGGTCACTCTCACGCCGATAGCCTGCATCCCACCGGTGTTGGTGAGAGAAATCGTGTAGGTTATCAAGTCTCCTGCGCGAGCAGTGGGCGAGCTGACCGACTTGGTCGATGTACTCAAGACGGGCGCGGCAGTCGCGGTGCTGGTGGCGGTGGCAGTGACGACCGACCTCATCCCATCGTAGATTACGGCGGAGTTGGTTATCACCGTCCCATCGGAGATATTTCCGGGGACCCTGGCGGCGACGGTAACCGTCACCACGCCGCCCGAAGACACGTCGCCGTTCCACGTCAGATCGGTACCGTCCCAGTTAGTGCTGCCCGATGAAGACCACTCGGTTCCGGTGATGTACGCTACGGAACTCGGTAGTCTGTCGGTAACGAGGGCTCCCATCGCCGGGTAATCGCCACTATTGACGATTCGAATGGTGTAGGTACTGACATCCAGTGCTCTCGGAGCGGCCGAGCTCACGGCCTTGCTCGACCCGGCAAGATATGGAGCCGTCACAGTAACAACAGAGGGAGTAGAGATGGTCGGATTGTAGCCATCGTAGATCGAGAGCGAGCTGGTTAAGACTGCCCCGTTGGGCAGCGTTGCGTCCACCCCGGCCTGATACGTTACGGTCACCCGAGAGCCGGCGGATATGGAACCGGTCCAGCGCGGCTGCCCGTTTGAGACCAACGGTGATCCGGATGTCGAGGTCAACGTACCGCTGACCAGGTTCAACCCCACCGGCAGCGTATCCGTCAGACCGGCGCCCCACGCGGTCGCCTGGCCGGCGTTGATTAGCGAGATCGTGTAGGTTAGTATTCTCCCTGGTGGAACCGAGGCGCTCGCAGGCGTCTTGGTCGAGGTCGATAGATTGGGAATGGACGCGGTAATGGAGGTCGAGACATCAACGATGGTGCCCGTCCCAAAATCGATTGCCGCGGAGTTGGTGACAACCTGTCCCTCGACAGTGCTCGGGTCCAAAGTGGCCCGGAAAGTAACTGCTACTGACCGGGCGGCGCTGACAGTTCCGGTCCAGCCCAAAGCCCCGGAGGAGTATGTGGGAGCACTGCCCGAGCTGGAAGTCGCGGACCCGGGTACGTAGGTAATCTCGATGGGCAGCGGATCCGTCATCACCACATTAGCGTCGGAATCTCCGCTATTGATAATCGCTACTGTATAGGTAATGGTCTGCCCCGGCCTCACGTGCGACTCGCTCGCCGTCTTCTGCGAAGTGGCCAGATTGGGCGCCGAGGATCCACCGGTTATCGACCAGCTACTGAAGTGGTCGCTATAGAGGGTCAGCGTGTTGGCCGACCTATCCTGGACCATGTTTGATGCCCGTCGCCAGGTACCGGTGGCGGAATCCCAGTAGCTGCCCATGACCTGGTTTTCCGTGATGCCGAGGGCGGCCAACTGCTCGTCCGTGTAATGCAACACGATGGCCACATTTTGCCTGAAGCTGCTTATGGTTGCCCCAGAGCTATCCAGAGCTGCCAGATCATAAGCGAGACCTATGGGCCTGGCTGCCCCATCCATCGCCACAGTGCCCTTTGGCACCGCTCTTACGGTCACTGTCCCGGACACGGCCAGGGCTCCTGCCGGGATTCTGATCTCTGTCCCATCCGCCAAATTGATGACTCGCATCGTGGACGCGTCGAAGCTGACAGACGTCGAGTCGGGCAGCGTGGTGCCTGAGGACAGAGCAAGATCCTGGATCTTGGAGGTGGAGGTGATCACCAGGTCGTACACGGGGCTCTGGTAGAGAACGCTGCTATACTCTCGCACGGCCTGGATGTGCCAGATGTCGTCGGTGGTTACCGGCAGAGAGTACGTGCCACTGGATGCCACGTCACTGTAAGCGCGTGCTCCTCCTGCGGAGTAGGCCCTAACGAAGCCGGCAGAGACGGGCGCTCCACCGAGGGTCACGCTTCCGGAGAGCGTTGCACCTGGTCGGCGGAACTGCAGATCGCGGCGTGCCACTTCCCCATTGTTGATTGTGGCGGTCATCACCGTGGGCGGTAGAAAACCCCTGTCGGGCGGGAGGAACGCGCTCAGATTGAAGTTCCCCGACGGCAGAGTCGCGGTATAGACCCCACTGGAGTCGGTATCTGTCCCGAAGGGCGGCTTGTCACGCCCCTCATCGCCGCTTCTTCTGACCTCTACCCAAGCGCCGCCTACCGGGGTTCCATCCGGATCAGTTACCACTCCCCAGATCTTCGAACTGGCCGAGGTGACCGTGAAATCAAACGTCGTAGTGAGCCCGTCCCTGGCCTCGATTCGATTATCACCTGAAAGATCGAGCGTATATCCGCTTGATGGGGTATTTGAACAGGCCACGAACCACGTACCGGATACTACCCTCATGCTGTACATTCCAGTGTCGCCGTCGACCTGCGTAAAGGACATACCTTGAGGTCCGCCGGCGAAGACATTGGCTCGCAGACCGGTCAGCGGAGTGCCACCGGAGCCGAGCAACGCGCCTGCAATCCCGGCTCTAGCCCGAGTTGCCGTCAAAGTGATGTTCGTGGTTTCGGAGATCACTACAGTTGACCTGCGGCCGATGTTGTACTCCGACCCCGGTGGGGTTCCCCCTTCAATGTCGTATGTGCCCGATGGCAATCTGATGGTGAAGGTTCCACCATTGATGGGCGCCCCGTAGCCTGGGCCAGGGCCAATCATGGATCCGGACGTGTGAGCCGAGGCAAAACCGTAGAGGTCAGATAATGGGGTGCCGTTCTCGTCGACCACGGAGCCGGAGATCTCGGCATCGGCCGCCGTCACCACTATATCCACGTCAGAGACCGTAGTGTCATCGCTGGCCACAAAAACGCGCGTTGGCGGTCCGCTCTGGACGTATCTGGACCCGGGCGCCGGTTGCGAAGCAACCTCCCAGGTGCCGGAGATCACGTAGAGGCTGAATACGCCATCGGTGATCGACGTGGTATTGGCCCAGCCCCCCCCGGGTCCTTCTTCCGGACCATCAGTCCGGCGCGTCCAGGCGCCCACCTCTACCCCGGAAATGCCTCTTCCGTTGGAGTCCACCACGGCTCCGGTGATGCGTGAGGTTTTGCTACCCAGCGTAATGGTGCCCAGGTTTCGCACGTCGCCGTCGCCAAGCACAATGGCGTCGAGACGAGGCGCGATCAGCGTGGAATCTCGCAGCCAGACATCCAAGTAATAGGTGCCCGCCGGCAACGAGACGGAGAAACTTCCGTCGCGCTCGACCGGGCCTCCGCTGCCGAAACCGGCCCCACTATGGAAACCGATACCCGCCTCGGTGGGGGGGTTTCCGTCCGGCTTGAGCAGTCGGCCCTGTATTCTAGAACTGGCATCCGTAACCGTGAACACCACGGTCCTGGTAATCTCCCCTGCTCCATCGGGTAGCTCGACACGAGTGGGCGGACGCCCGTAGGTCCATGTTGGCGCAGGCCTGCGCCCTTCGGGACCACCCATGTCAGCACCAACGTTCACCATCCAAACACCAGGTGCGACGTCGATGATGAATCGGCCTTGGTCGTTCACGAGATCGTTGGCCCAGCCGGCCCCGTTGTCTCGGTTGGCAAAGACCATCGCGTCGGTTACGACCGCCCCGGTGCTGCGAACGACCTTCCCGGCGATGTGCTTCGTGGCCTGTTCAAATACCACCGTCTCGTCGAGCTGGACCCCTTCGGTTATGGTAATCACCCACTGCGCAGGAGCCACCAGGCCCGTCGCTTCCCAAGGGGTGTGCGCGGAGAGCCAGTACACGCCCGCTGGCAAGCCGCCGAAGGAGAACTGGCCTTGCTCGTTGGAGCCGGAGAAATAGGCGACCGCGGGATTGTCCAGCATTCGCACATCTATTCCGGCTCGTGGCACGGGAACAGTTATTCCACCCGACACCTTGACAGTCGTTCCGCTGAGGCTAGGCATCGTCAAAGTGACGGTGTAGTAGCTGGTAACGCCAGATGCCACCACTGCCGCCTGAGGGAGCGACCGGGAGTATTGACTCATCGGCGGCGGATCTGCCTCTATCACGTAGGTCCCGGGATCGACCCCGCCGAACTGGAACGTGCCTGAGTCGTCCGTTTGCGAGTGGGACTGGAAGCTGTAGTCCGCGCTGCGCAGCATCACGTGGGTGCGGCTGATCGGGGTTACGAGGTCCGGCGCCAGAACCGTGCCGGTGATGCTGGCGGTGGTCAACGACAGAATGAACGGCCTCGAGATACCCACTGCCAGGCCGCCAGTGATCGTTATCGGCTCCGGCCGGGATTGCGAGTATGGTGAGCCTCCCTGCATTGGCGGATAGGCCTCAATTATGTATTCCCCATCGGCTACCCCGCCTATGGAGAAGCGCCCCTGAGCATCCGTTCCACCGAAGGAGCTCACACGATAATCCTTCGAGTGTAGGGTGACGCCGGTGAAAGGCACCGGCGTCACCATGTCCGGCGCAGTTACTGTCCCGGTCAAGGCAGGCTGAGAAAGGTTCAGCGCTATTCCGCTTAACGTTGTACCGGTATAGACTACCATTTGCTCCGGCGATGCGCTGTACTCTGAGCCCGACATCGGATTGGCCCTGACGAAGTACGTGTCTGGGTCAAGACCCGCGAAGGCGAAGGTACCGTTCGATTTGGTATTGGCCCAGAGGTGCAAAGGTTGTTGGCCCATCCGGTCGTTGGTTCGAAGCTCGACGTTCGCGTCGGTGATGACCACCGTGTTGGACGGGTCCCTGACCACGCCACTGAGCGCGGGTATCCGCAGGGTGAGCGTAATCCTCGTGGTGTCGGGGAACAGGAAGGACACTGCTTCCGAATCAGCATCCGTCGAATCCTCCGGCGCGCTAGCCTTAATAAGGTAGGTGGACCCGGTGATCAGGCCCGACGCCGTAAAGTTCCCGGCGCCATCGCTGGACGCCCAGGACACCGGCGGTCCGTATTCGCCCATCCGGACATCCACTTGAGCGTTAGCCACCGGGTCGCCGGCGGAGCTCAGAACGGCGCCCGAGACCTGTCCGCCGCCACCACCCGGAGGTGGCGGACCCGGAGGCGGGCCACCGCCACCGCTGCCTATGAATAGCCTTTCTGAACGCGACCAAAGATGACCATTTCCATCGTCGATCTGCGCCGTGTTGGTTATCGGACCGGAGAACGATGGCTCGCTAACGGTGGCTCGAAACGCCACCGTTAGCGCGGCACCAGCGGTAACGGTTCCGCTCCAGTAGACCGTTCCACCCGCGTAGCCGACAGATCCTGACTTGGCTCTTAGAGAGCCGCTGATCATAGCTGCCGGGAACGGAATCACGTCGGTGACGCGCGCACCCACGGCGTCCTGGCCGCCAAGATTAACCACGCGAATGGAATAGGTGAATACATCGCCCCCCTTCACTGCATGAGGTTGAACGGACTTGAAGGAGGCAGAAAGGTCCGGGCCTCCTCCGGGCGGAGGGGGCGGTGGCGGCGGAGGGCCAGAGCCGCCGACATTCAACACGGCCACCCTCGACAGTTTGTGGCCCGCCCCATCGTCGATCTGTACGGTATTGGTTACCTTCCCAGACACAGGAGGCGTGTCGTCAACCCTGGCTCTCCAGGTAAACGTCACCACCTCACCCGGGAGGACCGAACCGTCCCAGGTGATGGCACCGAGACCGAAGTTGGCGACACCGAAAGCGGTGGTGGACAGAGAACCTGCAACATAGGTTACCCCGGCGGGGAGCACATCGGTTATTCGAGCGGGGGAGGCCTGGTTACCCTTGTTCGACAGGCGAATGGTGTATGTGACGACGTCACCAGGCTGCGCGGGTCCTGGGCTCACGCGCTTTTCAGAACCAGAAAGGTCCGGACCGTTACCGCCGGGAGGAGGCGGCGGTGGCGAGGCCGCGACGGTGGTGGTAGCCACCTCCAGGAACGAAATGCCGACGGTGCCAGAGACCATGTCACGCGCCGCGGCCACGATCCTGTCGCCGGCGTTGTTGAGATAGGCGAACTGGCCGCCACCACGGATCGACGTCGGAATCGTTCCCAGTTGCTCGGCGGACAGCGAATAGAAGAAGAGATTGCCGCCCGATTGCGCCATGACGTAGCTTCCGTCCTGGCTGAACCGGCCCGATTGACTGTAGACGCCGGAGCGCCATAGGCGCGTGCCGTCGGCCGTGAAAAGGGATACACTCTGATTTCCGCCACCGCCGGCAACCAGGTGCTGTCCATCGGGCGACCAATCCAGCCAGCTTACGGTACCATCCATGTCGAAGGTCCAGAGGACCGCGCCACTGGCGGTAGATATCACCGTGAGCCAGCCGGTCTTCGTTCCCACCGCTATCCTACTGCCGTCGGGCGATAGTGCCAGTCCATAGGTGAACGGCCAGGACCAGATGTCTGAAGCGGAGGCCCAATCCTCAACTCCATCGCCGGCCCGGAGCTTATACAGGCGGCCGTCGCCCGAACCCACGTACAGATACTGATCGTCCGAGCTCCAAAGAATCTTGCGCACCTGGCCCTCAGTAAAGTGACGCCAGGCCAATGTGCCGTCGCCGCTGCTCAGGAGAAAGACATCCCCATTGCCCGAGCCCACCGCGAGATACTGGCCGCTGTGAGAGAAGCGCGCTTCTTTGCTAACCACCAGATCGCCGGTGGTCGTGTTGAAGACCGAGTCGGTGTAGGCCCTGGTCCATAGCGGCGTGTTGGTGGTAACGTCGATCACCCGGACCTTGCCTTGCTCTTGATCGGCCGGCACGTTTTTCTCGTTGACGTAAGCCGCGAGGCTGCCATCGTCGCTCAGGTCTGCCCCCCAGGACTCCCATCCCATCCCGCGCGACCAAATCGGGGTTCCGTCCAGATTGTACAGGTACAATGTGCTGAGAGGTTTGAGCGAAGGATCGCTCCAGTTCTCCATTCCATTAGTGAGAAGAACCTTGTCCTCACCCGAAGAAACGATACCGCGCCAGAAGCCGATGCTAGTGGTGACGGTGGCCGTCTCGGTGGCCGCAATTCTGAAACCGACCGAAGGGTTGAGAGCAAGAGTAACCGACACCGGGGCGGGAGAGGTAAGAACAGTCCCCACGTCGAGGAAAGCCGGACCGTAACCCGTTTTGGAAGCGCTTAGGGCCCAGTTAGGGTGAGGGGGAACCAGAAACGAGAACCAGCCGTCCGGCCCGGTAACCGTGTTTCGACTGTAGGTTCCGGTGCCGAGCACCACACTTGTCCCCGACGCCGGAGCCCCCAGGTTGTCGATAACCGTTCCCTGCACTAAGTAAGATCCGGTTATGGGTGCGCTCTGATCCAGAGTGGTAACGATATACGTTACCGGGACTTGCGCATAGTATGGGGTGCCACCAATATTGGCGCTGAAATTGAATGAGACCGTGCGCGTCAAGACCCCGGGAGGAAACGGCGTGGGCTGGCCCTTGATCTCGCCCCAGATCTCGTCGAGGAAAATGGTTACGACCTGTTCTTCGCCCGTGGAGAGGTAAAGCCGGTTCGGTTGCGGAAATGCCGGTAGCTCCTGGGTCGGCGTTACCGAGGTGCCGGTGGAAGAACGGGCCGAGAAGTCTATCTCCACGCCCAAGGGATCGGTGACGACATCACTGTAACGCACCTTGAAGCGGTGTTGAAGCCAGCGGTCAAGGGGAATTCGAGCGCTGGGAACGGCCCCGAAGGCCGTCAAATCGACGCTGAATCCAGGGATGGACGTGGAGATCGGGCCGGATGGCACGTCGATCGAGAGAAGAGCAACGCGCGCCGACGTATCATCTATCCCGCTTTGACCCGCGTCATCCACATCGCCGACCTGATCAACCGGTGCCGCGGCGCTATGAGTTGCCTTTGCCACCTCGTCGGCGTTGCCGGCAGGGCTTGTCAGGTTCGAGAGCAGTGGAACGTTCCACAAGCCGGCAGACAACGAAGCTGGTGCTCCCTCCAGCGCCGAGCTGCCCACCGCGGGGCCAAGCACGACAAACAGAACCGCCAGAAGCACCGGAAACAAACCCAACCCAAGTTGCTTGAATACCGTCCTCATCTACAGCACCTCCCCAGATTCCTTTCAAACGCGGCTCACGTCGCGCGATTGTGCTCTGCACCGAGCAGCAAGCAGCAGGCACGCCAGCCCAAGCGCTACACTAGAAAATTATAGCCGGTTATTCGTGGCTTGGAAACGGCCTACCCCTCCCCAAAAGGTCCTGTTCGGCGGGTACATTGTTCCCCAGCCCAGGCGCCAACAGTACCTTCGATCGACACTCCCAGTATCCGACACTCCCAGTATCGCTTTGGCCACTACTGCCCAGGGGAAGGCACGAGGGGAATGCAAATGCAACGGAGACCGCGGAAACCCCGAAAGCACGATGCCCCAACTGGAGTGATTTGAGCAGGTTGTGCTAAGATATCTACGCGACTCTCGTTCAATACTCGATAACGATGGAAAAGTAAGGTGGCTGATAACCGACCGATCGGCGTATTTGACTCTGGCGTTGGCGGCCTAACTATTCTGAGGGAGATAGAGCATCTGCTGCCGCACGAGAATCTCCTCTACTTCGCGGACACCGCCAATATACCCTACGGAATCAAGGAACCTGCCGAAATAGCCAGACTTTCGCTGGCAGTGTCGGAGTTCCTCATTTCGCAGCGAGCCAAGCTCATCGTGGTGGCCTGCAATACCGCCTCGGTGGCCAGCTTGTCCTACTTAAGAGAGAGATTGCCTGTTCCTTTTGTAGGCATAGTGCCGGCCATCAAGCCGGCAGCGGCGGCGAGTAGCAGAAAGCGCATCGGCGTGATGGCCACCGACACCACATTGGCTTCGGCCATACTCGACAGTCTGGTGGAGAAGTTCGCTTCGGACACGATAGTGATTCGCCAGGAGTGCCCCGGGCTGGTCGAAATGGTCGAGCGCGGCCAGGTCGATGGGCCTGAGACGGAATCACAGTTAAGAAGGTACATCGACCCCTTGCTGGCGAATCAGATAGATACGCTTGTGCTCGGCTGCACTCACTACCCTTTCTTGAGGGACGCCATACAGGCCATTGTGGGCGAGGACATCGCGGTGATCGATCCGGCCCCAGCGGTGGCACGCCAGGTGGCGCGGGTGTTGGAGAGCAACGGTCTAACGGCCGCGCGGCGGCGACGAGGAAGGACCAGGTTCTTCACCAGCGGCGACGAGCGAGTTCTAGCCTCACAACTGAGTAAGTTAACCGGAAGCCCCAGGGCAAAGGCTCAAAGGGTGCTCCTCACGGGAGAAAAACGAGGTAGTGACTGATGTCCATCCCGGGAGTGGGAGGGCAGGGTCTGACAAGCATGACACAGGCCGCCGCCCGCGGAATACCTGCAACCGACAATTTCGTCAGCTCGATCACGTCCGGATTCTCCAGGATTTCTTCGAGCGAAAGAAACTCGGCGCCGTCCACTTCCACCTGATCGGCCCGTGGCTCACCGGCTTTCCACTTCATGAGGAAGGTTATCACCAGGTTGTTGTCGCCCTCGCTCACTCGCTGCCGTATGCCGATGGCGCCGACGACTTCCGCCTCGACCCCGGTTTCCTCCAGAATCTCTCTCTTAGCGGCATCGGGCAGAGATTCCTGCCTATCGACGTACCCGCCCGGCAGCGTCCATTTACCCCTATTGGGTTGATGCATTCTGCGAATAACCAGCACCTTTCCATCACGAAGCACCAAGCCACTGACTCCCAGACTGAAACCGGTCTTCAAATGAGCCTCCTTCCCGAAAACTCCTGCACCGATCATTATGGGCACCGTTGCCTCCTTTGTCAACGACGGGTGTAGCCGGGTACCGTACGACGGATTGCAGAAATACGACTTGGCACGATGAAGACTGTCATTCCTCTGAAAATAGCATTTTCAGAGGAATGACGCCGAGGGTGCCTCGGACTATTTCTGCATTATTCTGAACACAATCTGTAGCCGGTTGCGTTCTAGACGGGCCTTGAAGTAGAATATGGCTCGCGACAGGCACTGCCTGCCTCGCGCTGGCGCCCCCGAAAAGCCGATTGCTGATAGCTACCTAGTAGGAGAGAACCCGTTGGACAAATGGGATGACATCGAAGAGACCAAAGAGGTCCTGATAGACCGGCTTGAGAAGAGTAACGGCAAGGATTTCCAGAAATCCATAGATTCCTTGAGGAAGATCTGCTCAGGACTTGACCCGAAAGAGCTCGACACGCTGGCTCACGCGGTGAGCGAACGACTATTGAAGGAGCGGCACCCTCTGGTCTTGAGAGGAAGCATTTTCGCTTTGGGACTCTTGACCGCCGGGGTCACCGCACGCGTTACCCTCGAAGCTATCGCTCGCGCTCCCGAGAGGTATCCTAACTGGCTCTGGGCCCCCGCGGCCGAGAGCTTGCTGCGAATGGGCTGGGGATCGCATTTCACCAGGCACTTCCTGGCGTCGATCTCGAATCGGGAGACCAGCCTGCCGAAGCGAGTTTCGATTGTCGAGTCGGTCAACGCCTTTTCTGCGCTGGGTCGGCAACTGGCCAAGGATTCGGCGCTGGTCGAAGAAGCCATCAGCAGCGTGGAACCTCCCGTCCGCGACGCGCTAGTAAAGCTGATGAACTGGGCCCGCAAATAGGCAAGCCCCGCAGCCGAAGCCACGGGGCTTTCTTCTCTCTTCAGGACATCCCCCACTGGTCATTCAGACCCGTCTCTTCCGGCCATTTAAATCTTGGCCGTCGACTTAAACCGGGGTTTAGCCTGATGTCGACCGGCCCTGCCTACCGCAGCAGGGCCTTACCTGTCTACTTGCCAGACTCCATAGCAGTTACGAGGTTTCTTTACCACCGGGTACATGGACTGCGCCACCTCCTCCTGCCTTTGATGGAGGCTTGTCGATCCTTTGATCGATGCCACGAATGTATTGTAGCACTCGCCTCCGCCAATTGTCAAGCTCCGTTTTTCGCCAATTCAACGCCTATCGTCTCCACCAGCTCAAATAGTCGGGGCCCTCCAACTGGAACTCGGCGACGCCGAAGTAGAAACCGGTATTGGTCAGGTAGTCATACTCCGCGTTGAGGAGGTGCAGATGCTGCTCCTCCCAATCAGCCAGCTTGCGAAAGAGGGCCTTCCCGCCGGCATCCTGGGTTTTCTCGGCGGCCTCGGCGTAGAAAGCCGTCGCTTTCTGCTCCGTCTCGATTCCCCGCTGCAGCGCCGCGAGGTCGCGGGATTTGTTCTCGATACCCGAGGCCGCCGCCCCCACGGCGGGGAAAAGGTAATCGGCTACCTCAGTCACGGGGACCTTGATCTTGTCTATATCCTCTACCTTGAGCTCGAAGCCACCGGTCTTCACCAGAGACTGCCGCACCGTCATCAGCCAGTAAAGGTGAGCCAACTCGTCGTTGGCCAGCCGGGTGAACATCTGCTTGCCCTTGGGATCATCAGTGCTGTCGGCCGCCTGAATGTAAAACTTGTGGCCGGCTCTCTCGGCCTCTATGGCTGCGCCGACGATTTCCACCACGTCAAATTCCGTTATCGCCATGATTCTCGGCTCCCTCCCCAAACCGCGGTACGATTCACCTGTCAGAACCTGATTATATAGTTTTGCTTAGAAAAAGTACAGAAAGGAGGATGCCATTTTCTTGACAAGGCAACTTGCGATGCTCTATCCTTCCCTCTGGAGGATGATTGCCTGACATGAAACCTGCCGAGACGACCATTGCCCTGCACGATTTCTTCAAGAAAATACCCTACTTCGAAGGGCTGGACGATACCGACCTGGAGCGCGTGATTAGGAAGGCGCTCTCCAAGCAGTTCGTGAAGGGATCCTTTATTTTCCTCGAGCACGGACCGTGCGACGGCATCTACTTCGTCAGGTCAGGGCAGGTGAAGGTGTTCAAGACCTCGGCCGAGGGGAAAGAACAAGTCCTAAGAATGATGAAGGAAGGCGATTCCTTCAACGACGTACCGGTATTTGACGGTGGCCCTAACCCCGCCAGCGCGGAGGCGATGACAAATTCAACTATCTACATGATCCCCAAGCGAGATCTGCTGCAACTGGTGTCCGATTACCCGGCCATCGGATTGGGAATAGTCAAGGTTTTCGCTTCCCGACTGCGGCATCTGACCATGCTGGTAGAGGACCTCTCCTTCCGAGACGTGACCGCCCGCCTGGCCAAAATCCTCCTGGAAACCGCCTCCTCCGGCGCGGAGCACCCCAAGCAGCGCCTCACTCAACAGGAGATGGCATCCTTGATCGGCACCGCCAGAGAGGTCGTCGGCCGGTCCCTGAAGAGCATGGAAGAGCAAGGCATCATCCGCATGGAAGGCCGCCGAGTAATCATCGTGGACAAGAAGGCGTTGATCCAACTGATCTAAAATCGATCAGCGAAAAGACGCGGCGTTCAACCGCAGAGGCGCAGAGGAAACCTTGAAATCTCTGCGTCCTCTGCGCCTCTGCGGTTTGTTTTAGGCTCCGGTAAACAACGACACCTTGATTTCCGCCGACTATACCTGAGTCACAATCGGCAGAATCAGAGGACGCAGGCCGCTTTCCTTGTATACAAAAGTGCTGATGGCGTCCTTTATTCTCATAGTTGCTTCGGCATACTCGAGCTCCGCTTTTCCCGCCTTTCGACGCAAGGCGCGACTGACTCGATCTTTGAGCGCCTGAGCGAAACCATCCTCGGGCAGCGGCACCCCGCGAGTCACGATGTCGGGACCCGACACCAGGTCGCCGGAATGCCGGTCAAGGGCGACGACCGCGATGAGAATCCCGCCTGCCGCCAGGTGCTGGCGAGACCGCAGTACCACCGGGGTCAGTGCGCCAATGGTCAGACCGTCCACCAACACAGAGCCCGCTGGAACGGACTCTCCACGCCCGGCCGAGTATTTGCTGAACTCCAAACCGTCGCCAATGTCCACTAGAAACACCCTGTTCTCCGGTATCCCCCGCTCGCCGGCCAGGCGACGGTACTCCACTTGCATCCGATACTCGCCATGAACCGGCACGCAGTACTCCGGTTGCAGTATTGAGATCAAATCCCCCAGTTCGTCTCGTGAGGCGTGGCCGGACACGTGCACCGCCGGATTGCGCGCCGGATAGATGACGTCCACCCCCTGGCGCAGCAAATTATCGATCGTGGCGGAAATGGTTTGTTCGTTGCCGACGATGGGGGTAGCGGACAGCACCACGGTGTCACCCGACTCGAGCCTGGCATAGCGATGCTCACCCAAGGCCAGGCGGGCCAGCGCCGAAGTGGGCTCGCCCTGGCTGCCGCTGGCGAGGATAAGGGTCTGCTGCCGCGGCACGCGCTTCAACTGTTCCGGCTCGACTATCGTTCCGGGCGGAACCTCCACGTAGCCGAGATCCTCCGCCACGGCCAGGTTTCGCTGCATCGACCGTCCAATCACCGACACCACGCGGCCCCGAACCCGGGCCGAAGAGATCGCATCCCGCATTCGACCGAGGTTCGAGGCAAAGGTGGAAATCACCACGCGCCCGGGAGCCTCGGCGATTATGCGGTCGAGCGCCTCGGCAACTACACCCTCCGGGGGCGTGCGTCCTGGTGATTCAACCCGGACACAGTCTGAGACAAGTATCCGAACGCCTTGCCGCCCCAGCTCGCTCAGGCGTATCCTGCTCTTCTCCGACATCTCCGCAAACTTCCAGTCCCCGGTATACATTAGACGCCCGACGGGAGTATTGAAGATAATGGCGGTAGACCCAGGAATACTGTGACTAACGGAAAGGAACTCCACCTCCAAACCACCAATGGGCACGATTTGATCTCCATCAACCTCCACCAACTTGGCCAGATGCAGCGCCTTCCGCTCCTTCAGTCGCTCTGCCAATAGAGCCAAAGTAAACCGGGACCCGTAGACCGGAACCGGCCGGGGTGAGGAGAGCTGTTGAAGAATGAACGGGATGCCCCCGATATGATCTTCGTGCCCGTGCGTGGCGATAATGGCCTTGAGGCGGCCGGCGTTCTCCTGGACGTAACTCGTATCCGGAATGATCAAGTCCACCCCCAGAACCTCTTCTTCCGGGAATTTCACCCCGCCGTCCACCATGATCATCGTGTCGCCGTGCTCCAGGATCGCGCAGTTCTTGCCAACCTCACCCACGCCCCCCAGCATCGACAACCTGAGGCTGTCGTTTGAAAGTGATTTTTGCTTTTCCCTTTTGCCCATAGTGTACCCGTCCCCGGGAGCAATTTGCCACGGAGCCGGCTCCCATCCCGGCCACCGACGCGTACGAAACGGGGTGCGGATTCACCGCCTCTTCGGAACCCGCGACCTTCGCGGATCGGCGACCCAGAACCCTTGCCCCTCCAGATTCATCGCAACTCGCGTGCCACGCATCACAAGTGGACCAATTACGCCAATTGGATGCAGGCCGACCGCTTGACATCCTCCCAGCCTTTGTGTAACATATAAGCACTTGTTTATCAGTCCACTTAGCAGAAGTGCGGAATTGGCAGGATGAAAGAATTAAGGTCATCCTTTCGAGCGCTGGCGGACGTTAGCCGCCTAAAGATTCTGAACGAGCTTTCCGGGCACGACGAGATGCAGGTATCGGACCTCGCCAGGCTGATCAAGATCAGCCAGCCGCTCATCTCGTGGCACCTGAGAAAGCTCAAGCGGGCGGGGTTGATCAGGACCAGAAGGGTCGGACGGCAGGTGATGTGCTCTCTCAACAAGGCTGAGTTGAGACAATGCGCTGCACTGCTGACCAAGATGGTGGGCAGTGATAACTGATTTGCGAAAGGAGTTGCTGCGGGTTGGGCAAGATTAGAGTGGGGATTATCGGGGTGGGCAACTGTGCGTCGTCGTTGGTACAGGGCGTCCACTACTACCGCGATGCAAAGGACAACGAATTCGTGCCGGGACTCATGCACGTCAACCTGGGAGGCTACCACATCCGAGACATAGAGTTCAGCGCAGCCTTCGACGTGGACGTGAACAAGGTGGGGAAGGATCTCGCAGAAGCCATCTATAGCCCTCCAAACAACACGATCAAGTTCGCCGACGTGCCCAGGGCAGGCGTGAAAGTCGAGCGGGGCATGACCCACGACGGCATTGGGAAGTACCTGGCAGAGATCATCGAGAAGGCCCCGGGCCCGACGTCCGACATAGTGAGCATCTTGAGGGACACCAAGACCGACGTCGTGGTGAACTACCTGCCCGTGGGGAGCGAGGAAGCTACCAAGTGGTATGTAGAGCAGGTTCTGGCGGCCGGCTGCGGCTTTATCAATTGCATCCCCGTGTTCATCGGGCGCGAGGAATACTGGCAGAAGCGTTTCATCGACAAGGGCCTGCCCATAATCGGGGACGATATCAAGTCTCAGGTCGGGGCGACGATAACCCACCGGGTGCTGACCAGGCTTTTCCGCGACCGAGGCGTGAAACTCGAGCGCACCTACCAGTTGAATTTCGGAGGCAACACCGATTTCTACAATATGCTGGAGCGCTCCCGCCTGGAATCGAAGAAAATATCCAAGACCAACGCGGTGACGTCGCAGTTGGATTACGACCTGGGGAGCGGCAACGTCCACGTCGGCCCCAGCGACCACGTGCCCTGGCTGGACGACCGCAAATGGTGCTACATCAGGATGGAGGGACGCACCTTTGGAGACGTCCCGCTGAACGTAGAATGCAAGCTGGAGGTTTGGGATTCGCCAAACTCGGCCGGAGTCGTTATCGACGCCGTGCGATGCCTGAAGATTGCCCTGGACAGGGGGATAAGCGGCACACTTTTGGGACCCGCGGCCTACTTCATGAAATCACCCCCGGTTCAGTACACGGACGACGAGGCCCGCAGAATGGTCGAGGAGTTCATCGCCCAGAACTCGACGCCGGAGGAATGACCCTTTGGAAACTGTTCGCAATCAGAGCGCCGATAACGAGCCCGTTATCTGGTGGCGCGCTGCCATCGACATCGCCAATAGGCTCCATTTCACTTACTGGATAATCAGAATCCTGGGATTCGTGGCCCACATCCTTCCGATTCGTGTGAGCTACGGCATTACCATCTTCCTCGCCCACCTGGTGTACTACTCCTGGCCTGCTCTCCGGAGCAGCGTCATCAAGAATATGCGTCAGGTCCTGGGGCCCGAGGCCGACGAATCTTTGGTCAAGGAGATGTCCAAGGGCGCCTTCCGCAACTACTTCAAGTACCTGGTTGACTTCTTGCGTTTCCCTCACGTGACGAGCGAGGAATTGGAGCGTGTGATACACTCTAGCGGATGGGAGAACCTGGATCGGGCCCTGGAATTTGGGAAAGGCGTGATCTTCATCGGATTCCATTTCGGCAACTGGGACCTGGCCGGCGCGATAATGGGCATGCGGGGCTATCCGTTGAACGTGGTGGCCGAGAGCTTCGAGCCGGAGAGGCTAAATGAGTTGATTCAGCGCTACCGGATCGAGAAAGGGATGAGGATAATCCCGCTAGAGACGGCCGCCCGCAAAGTTCTACGATCCCTGAGGCAGAACGAGATACTGGGCCTACTCATCGATCGTCCGGAGCCCCAAAGCGGCGTCCCGGTAGAGTTCTTTGGCAACGTCGCCAGGGTGCCCGCCGGCGCGGCGACTCTGGCCTTGAAAACGGGGGCGAAGCTCGTGCTGGGCTATCTGGTGCGCTGCCCGGACAACACGTTCACCGGAGGAATAACGCCTCAAATCGACTTCGAGGCCACCGGAGATCCAACTCAAGACATACAGAGGCTAACCCAACAGATTATGCACGCCGTGGAGGACCTAATCAGGAGCCATCCCGATCAGTGGTATATGTTTAGGGACATGTGGGAGCAGCCGGTCCAGGCATCGCATCCCGTAGCAGCCGGCGGTTAATGCTCACCTACTACCTGCTCAGGATCGCCGCGCTGATAGTCCCCCGGCTGCCCCTGGTGGTCGGTTACTGGCTGGCCGAGAGGGCCGCCGACGTCTCGTTTCGGTTCCAGGCGAGAGCACGCCGCAACGTAATTGGTAACACGCGGCACGTGGTGGGCGAAGAAACCAGCCAGGCTGAGCTTTGGGCCATTGCTCACGAGGTGTTTCGGACAGCGGCCAGGAACTACCACGATCTGTTCCGGGTGCCACGGCTAACTATCGAGGATGTTCGCAGGCTCGTCCTGGTTCGGGGGGAAGAGCACCTGGAGCAGGCCCTGCGCCAGGGGAAAGGCGCGATTCTGGTGTCGGCGCACGTCGGGAACGTGGATATCGCGGTGCAAGTCGGGATATCACGCGGGTACCGCTTGACCGTGCCGGTGGAGCACGTGCGGCCCGAGAAGCTGTTTCAGATGGTCACCCGAATTCGCGCCGACAAGGGCATCAACCTGGTTCCGGTAGACGGGGGTGCCTTGAGGGCTATCTCACGCGCCTTGGCCAACAACGAGGTCGTGGTGATCGCGGCGGACCGCGACATCCTTCGCAATGGAGCCAGAGTCACGTTCTTTGGGGAAGAAACAACTTTGCCCGACGCACCCGCGGTGCTGGCGTTGCGAACGGGAGCCCCGATCCTGGCGGCCAGAAGTCTCCGGAACGGGGACGGGACCTTTGTAGTCGACATCCTACCGCCAATTGACCTGCGCGGCACCGGCAATCTCAAGGACGACGTGCGTAGCAACACTCAGATCGTAACCGACGTGGTCGAGTCGTTGATCAGAGATCATCCGGAGCAGTGGATCGTTTTTGAGCCGGTATGGGAAATGCAGTGATTCCAGTGACAACTCATCTCAGGAGGCCGATGCTTGAATACGACACCCATCGCAGCTGGTGAGAGACAGGGAAAGGCCGACTTACACATACACAGCGCCGCCGGAGATGGGATGGCCGGCGTGGAGGAGATCCTCGATTACGCGGAAGAGCAAGGGCATCTGGACGTGATCGCGGTCACGGATCACGACGAGATCCGCGGGGCGCTGGAGGCGCGCGAGATCGCGGCCCGCAAGAACACTCGCGTTCAAGTAGTCGTGGGCAGCGAGATAACAACCCTCGACGGCCACCTTATCGCCCTGTTCATCGAGAAACCGATTCGCATGCTGCAGTCCGTGGAGAAAACGATCGCGGCCATACACAAACAGAACGGGATGGCCATTGTTCCTCACCCGATGAGCTGGCTGACGCTGAGCGTGGGACAGGGAATCCTTCTGCGCGTGATGAAGCACCCCTGCGAGGACGTATATCTCGACGGAATCGAGATGTTCAATCCCAGCATAGCCGGCCGAGTAGCCCATAAGCGGGCACGGGAGCTCAACACCAGCGTTATGCGATTAGCTGAGGTCGGAGGCAGCGATTCACATCAGCTGCACCTGATAGGCACCGCCCACACCGTGTTCGAAGGCAGGACCATAGCGGATCTGAGGCACGCCCTGGTCGAAAGGACCACCAAAGCGGCCGGCGAATTCTGGACCGCCAACGACCACTTGCAGGGCGCGGCCGGGCAGCAGCTGAAGAGCCTGGTCATTCATCCCGGACAGAAGATCTATCGAGCCATCGGCTCAATCTTGAACCAGGATTCGTGACGATGAGAATTGGTCTGGTATCCGCCTACGACTACCCCTACCCGGGGGGAGTCTCGGAACACATACGACATCTTGACGAGGAATACCGGCGCACGGGCCATTACGTCAAGGTGATCGCGCCATCCTCCACCGACGAAGAACAGCTGGAGTCGGGGAACGTCTACAAGCTCGGCAGTGTGGTTCGCGTGCCCAACAATGGGTCGATGGCCCGCATCACGCTGTCCCTACGGCTTTCGGGCAAGACCAAGCGCATACTGCGCCAGGAGCAATTCGACGTGGTTCACTTGCACGAGCCACTGCTCCCGGCCCTCCCGCTGACGGTGCTGCGACACTCGAAGGCGCTGAACATCGGTACCTTCCACGCCTTTCAGACGCGCAGCCTGGCCTACTTCTACGCCAAACCGATTCTCAGAAGATTCTTCAACAAGCTGCACGGGCAGGTCGCGGTCTCCGAGGCGGCCTCTGATTTCGTCGGCAAGTACTTCAAGGGCAGCTACACCATCATTCCCAACGGCATCGATTTGGCGCTCTTCAATCCGCGCGCGGAGCCCATTCGAGAGCTATCGGACGGCCACTTGAACGTGTTGTTTGTCGGGAGGCTGGACAAGCGCAAGGGATTCAGGTACCTGCTGGAGGCTTTCCCCTACGTGCTGGAGCGGGTTCCCACCGCCCGGCTGGTAGTCGCCGGGGCCTTCTCCGAGGGCCAGCGACAGCGGTACGAATCTGTGGCAACAAGCCTGGGCGTCAGGGACATCACTTTCACCGGTTTTGTCCCGTCTGACCAGCTGGCCCGTTTGTATCGCAGCGCCGACGTTTTCTGCGCCCCGTCCACCGGCGGCGAAAGCTTCGGCATTATCCTCCTGGAAGCCATGGCCATGGGCAAGCCCATCGTGGCCTCCAACATCGTCGGCTATCGCGAGCTGATCCGGCACGGACAAGAGGGACTGCTGGTCGAGCCTAAGAACCCCCGGTCGGTGGCCGATGCGCTGATCCAGTTGCTGGGGAACGCCGAACTGCGCCAGAGCATGGGCGAAAGCGGGCGCTTCAAGGCGCTGGACTACTCCTGGAGCCAGATCGCGGCTCGGCTGATCGCCTACTACCGCGACGTCGGAGCTCGGCACGGCTTCACCTTCAGCGACGACCGGGAGCGGCAGGCCGCTCGCAGCTTCGGCGGTTACTCCGCAAATCTACTCCCAATGCAGGGGGACGCGTGATAACCAGTTCGATTAGATCCTCCGCGCGACGGTTCGCCGAAGCGCTCGCTCGCGGTCTGGCCAAGACCGGCATGACACCGAATATCCTGACTATTATAGCCTTGCTGCTCAACGGCGTCGCCGCCGCCGTGGTGGCGGTGGGGTACCTGAGTATGGGCGGCATACTGGTGATGCTGTTCGGCGCCTTCGACACGCTCGACGGCGCTCTGGCGCGCGTTACCGGTAAATCCAGCAAGTTCGGCGCCTTCCTCGATTCTACCCTGGACAGGTACTCGGAGGCGTTCGTCTTCTTCGGGCTCCTGGTGCTTTTTTCGGTGCGGGGCGACGTGCAGGCCACCTTGCTGGTCTATGCGGTCCTGGTGGGGTCGCTTATGGTGAGCTACACCCGCGCGCGAGCCGAAGGACTGGGTCTGGACTGCGAAGTAGGCCTTCTCCCTCGTCCCGAAAGAATAATTCTCCTCGGCCTGGGATTGATCCTCAATCAGGTGGTCATAGCCCTCTGGATACTGGCGATACTCACCAACGTCACCGCCGTTCAACGCATCCTCCACGTGTGGAAGCTCACCTCCACGACCAATTCCCGATCACACGAGCACAGCGACGCGAAGGGCTAGAAGCAGTCCGTGGCCTCGCGAGAGCCGATTCTCACCGCAAAGAGCGCAACGGACGCAAAGACTCCCTTTTCTTCTTTGCGCCCTTTGCGCTCTTTGCGGTTAAGGCCGTCCTATCATGTGGCGGTTTACGTGCTATTTAGCCACTCGCTCTCTTGGTAGGCCGTTCAACTGAACGCCCCTACGCGCGCCCCCAACCTTTGACCCGGCTTTACCCACGGATAACCCCGACCCATCACCGCGCTTTCCCGCCCACAACAGGTAGGATTACCCGCTCCCGGCGGGGCGTATTACCGATTCCGCGGACCGACGATCGGCAGTATCATTGCCTCAGAAGGATGGATGAGAACAGACCCCACCAAGCCAGCGGGCGAGGGCCATCCGACGAGAAAGCAGACACACAAGGAGGTGTGAGACTATGGTTACGCTGTACAAGGCAAACGAAGGAGTCGGTGGCGGAACGTATCTGAACCTCAAGCAAGGCGATTTCATAAACATCGAAGAGGAAGGTGGCATCCTTCCGGGCACGGCAGACGTCACCTACGTCAAGGTGCCGGCGCCGGCAATGCTGGTCCTCGGGCCTATACTCGGCTTGATGTTCGTGATTTTCCTGCCCATGGCAGTGCCACTGGTGCTAATGGCGATGCTGGCGAAGAAGCTGGGCCTCAAGGTCGAGGGCGCGCGAGAAGCGGCGATGCAGATGACCGTGCCGGCGCAGGTTGGCGTGGCCGCGGTTCATCGGCGCCGAGGCAAGCAGGAGAAGGAGGTCGAGTCGAGCCAGGCGGACCTGGACGACCTGATCACCCAGCTGGAGCAAGAGATCGCGGAGCGCAGGAAAAACGGTCAGTAGCGCCAAACAGCATTCTGCAGTAACATCGGGCTGCCAGCCGGGCGCGTAGGGGCGTTCAATTGAACGCCCCTACCAGGTGACCGAGCGGACCGATACCAATGCTAAATGCTCTAAGCTCTTGTGCGGAATGCCTCGCCGTAGTGGCGGACGTCTCTGTCCGCCAGTGGTGGGGCAGGGAACAACATTGATCTGGTAGCAAGAACTAGTACCAAACAGCCAACCGCGAGTACCGAGGCGGGAAGCCCGCGGCGCCTGTGCCGCGGGCTTCCAACCACGCAAGAACATTCGTGCAGTAATGTTTAAGGAGCTAACCGTAAGGCTTTGCTATCGAAAACTTACCCCGTCGTAGCTCAGAGATTCCTGACCGACAAACTCCCCGTCGCCCACTTCAGAGAAGAGATCCCCGCGCGAAGATATACTTGCGCCCGATGCTGAAACGAACTTGCGCACAACTATGTTGTCGACATATCCCCCTTCAGCACTGTTAGTGGAACTGCTGCTGGAGAAGACCAAGGCCACCCACACCTGTGGCTTGCCCATAAGGTTCCCAAGATTGTAGACGTTCGTCAGGTCCAAAGAGCTGTCTCGCCAGTCCCCTGAATTCCCGGAGTAGAATCCTCCATAGAAGCTGCCACCGTCAACAGAAGCGTACACTCCGAGCTTATCAACGCCTGGCTCATTGTTAACCCAGCGTTTGAAGCTAATATCTCCCGCGGTCGCCCCCTCCAGGCTGAACGGACCATAAATCATCCAGGACCGCGCGTTGTCGGGATAATTGGCCCCGCAGGTCAGGGAAGCCCCGTTGGCCCCGGCCCCGACGCCCCAGCCGCTATAGCCACCGGCGTAAGGACGGCAGTTGCGCTTGCCCCAGTAGAACTCCCCGTTGGTCGCCCCATCGCCGTCGTCCACCACCCACGAGCCGGGGAAAGCACCTTCGAAATCCTCGCTAGCAATCGTGACCGGGGCGGTAGGCGTTGGACTAGGCGCTGGAGTAGGTGTTGGAAGCGGTCCCGTGCCACAGTCCATCTTAATGGGCTTCTCTCGAGCAACGATTGGCAGGAAGACCGTGAAGACACTTTGAGGCTTATACACTGATACGCCAGAAGGCTCAACTGCAGTTGGCCGAGTTGTGCTCATTGGAGATGGGCTGCTAGATGGTGCCATGACGGAGGATGTGTAGCGCAGAGCATCGTATGCTTGAACAAGGCCGCAACCGTAGAACTGATCCCACCTGACAGCACCCAGGTCCTTGGCCGTTGATTTAAGTGCGCGGCGCACTTGGTCAGGGGTTGTAGCCGCGCCCTGGGAAATGAGAAGGGCTGCGACTCCGGATACGTGCGGAGCGGCCATAGAAGTACCTTGGAAGAAATAGTAACCGAACTGGCTTGGCATCGTGCTGCTGCATCCACCGGGGTCCCAATTCGGGTTGCAGAATGTTTGTTGAAGTACCCCATCAGCGTAGCCATCGCCATTCTGATCAACCCGCCAATCGCCTCCCGGTGCTACGAGGTCCAAGGCCAGTCCGTAGTTGGAGTAATATGCGCGGCTCTGGTCATACCGTGTGGCACCTACCGAGATGACATTATCATAGGCGGCGGGGTATCCTACCGAGCTTGCGCCAGCATTGCCGGCCGCGGCGACCACCACTACTCCTTTGTTGTAGGCATAGTTGACTGCATCCTCCAGCATTCCGCTGTAGTCGGGACTACCAAGGCTTAGGTTCATGACCTGGGCGCCGTTGTCCGCCGCCCATTTGATACCAGCAGCTACTTGCGAAGTGGTACCACTACCAGTGCTATCAAGGACCTTGACGGGCATAATCTTTGCCCGAAACGCGATACCTGCTACTCCCAAGCCGTTGTTGGTGCTCTGAGCGATAGTTCCAGCAACGTGCGTACCGTGTCCGTCATCGTCATTAGGATGAGAATCGTTATTCACAAAATCCCATCCGGGGACAAAGGTAGTGCCAGCCAGATCTGGGGCTCGGGAGTAACCGCCAGAGTTCTCGTAGGCGACGCCCGAATCCACAATCGCTACAGTCACCCCCTCACCACTACTTAGATCCCAGGCCTGGGACATCTGGATTTGAGGAAAATGCCACTGTGCACCGTATCCAGGATCATTCGGAATGAAGTCAGCGTACAGATAGTAGTTCGGCTCCGCCAACTCAACGTTTGGGTCCTGACGCAGTTTCGTGGCGAACTCAAGGATGTTTTTGTCTTTGGGGAATGTGACGAGAGTGTAATCCGGGAACAGGAGCGGTTCGGTAACCGTCCCCTCCAAGTTGGACAGGCTGGCAATCATCCTGGCTTTAGCAGTTGGCTTTGACTTGACTACCAGCTGACCCGGCACATATGATGGCCTTTCGGCTCTGTTTGTCGCCGAGCCAACCGCAACACCCCGGACGGAGTCGAACAAATTAACTGGCGTTCGAGTTTGTGACGGCGATGGGATAGTTTGTGGATCAGGCGCAGCCCAAGATTGCACAGTGAACAAGGAAAAGAACAAAAGGGCCAACGGCAAAATAGCACGAAAGAATATTCTCATTCCGACTCCCTTACGACTCTTAGGTGGGAAACGTAAAAGGCGCCCGCAATACAGGCGCCTCTCGAAGTTATTCCACCCCTGTCCCCAACCTCCCCCATCCTGGGAGGCAAACAAGAACGGGTAATCGTGCTGCAATAATAGCGCCTAGTCGTCAGCAAGTCAATACTTACGGCAAATCGCGCGCTTGATCCTGTCAGCAATTTGGCGAACAATATGAATAGCGGCTGAATTCTGGGGAGCGATTTGAGGGAGAAAGCGATCGGCACAATACGTGCAGAACCCTGCTCGTGGACCGATCCTGGACTTATCAAAGCGGGCACTTTCTATCCGCGCGAAGCAAACGATGCCGAGAGCCATCTGAGGTTCTCCGCCGGCCATTAAAGCCTATCCGAAAACTCCCGCTAAGCGAAAGGTGAGCCAGGCGCAAGCAAGATGAAGCATTCCGAGATAGTTCTCGACATCCTTCTCCCAGCGAATGAGCAGGCGGCGAAAGCGGTTCATCCAGGAATGCGTCCGCTCGACAACCCAGCGCCTTGCCCTGTAGCCGGGCACCTTCTCTTTGGCGGCGGGTTCCTCACCCCGACTAGGAATGTGCGCCGTATAGCCCCAAGCGTCCACCAACTCGCGCACCTCCGGGTAGTCGTACCCCTTGTCCATGCACATGTTCTGCGGATTGTCTGGCGTCACTGCCGGTCGCTCGATCACGATGCCTTTCAGCGTGGCCTCCACCATCTTCATATCGTGGCGGTTCGCACCATCGACGGCTACCGAGATCGGTACCCCGTGGCCCTCTGTCAGCAGAGAGCGTTTCGTGCCGCCCTTACTGCGATCCGTCGGGTTGGGACCGGTACCTTTTCCCCCCCAACGGGGCCTTCGTCATTGCTCCGTCCATTGCCTGCCACTCCCAGTCGAGTCCCTTGCGCTGGTCATACTCGATCAGGCCACGTTTCCACAGCTTGCGAAACACCCCGGCCCTGCGCCATTCGACGAACCGATCATGCACGGTGCTCGAAGCACCGAGCGTGTGCGGCAGTGCCTTCCACTGACAGCCCGTTCGCAGGACGTAGAAGATGGCATCCATCGCCGCGCGGTTGGGCATCGGCGGACGCCCGCCCTTCGGGTGGGGCTTGTCAGGCGGCAGGAGCGGCTCAATGTGCTCCCACAACTCGTCAGGGATGCGCCACTTGTCATCGACTGCCTGCTCGATCTTTCGACGTGTTGCAACTACCATTGCTGACCTCCTATACGAGAGTGTCAGCAACAGCCGTGCCACCAAGCACGGTTTTCGGATAGGCTCTAAGTGTGCAGTTGCTTGAGAGAATCACGCTCTGCGGGCGCGGAGTGATTGTGGTCATAGAGGACTTCAGGAGTGGCGCGCCCAGGTAACCGGTAGGAGGTTCGAAGATGCCATACATCAAGCGCGAGGACAGGCCGGCCATAGATGCCCTGATCAACCCGCTTATCGACCACGTCAAAGCGCTGCCGCTAGAGGAGCAAGATGGTGCCCTGAATTATGCCATTACCCGGACCTTGAAGTCGGTGTACCCCCAGAGGTATTATCATTACAATCGAGCCCTGGGACTATTGACCGCGATCTCGCACGAGCTCTATCGCGTTGTGGTTGGGCCATACGAGGACGAGAAGATCCGCCAGAATGGGCCAGTAACGGCCAAGGGCGAGTCCGGCGGCTCGTAACGGCAGATCCAGCCACACTAGGCCGTCAATTCCAGCAGCGTGGTGGCTACCTCGAATCTCTCGGCCCCGCGCAAAGCTGTTATCGTGACCCGTGATTTCAGGGGGGCCTGGCTCAACATCCGATGGATGTCGTCGACGCTGTTGACCGGCGCGCCGTTCATTCCTACGATCGCGTCGCCGGGCCTTAACCCGGCGAAGTCGGCCGGACTGCGCGGCATCACCTCCATTACTTCCACCCCACGGTCGCTAGATAGGTTGTGTGCGCGGACCAGCGCCGGATGAAGCTGCCGCATTTGGGCCGTGATACCCAGATATCCTCGGCGTACCTTCGCCTCTTTGATGAGCAGCCCGGCCACCCACCGTGCCGTCGCCGAGGGAATGGTGAAGCAGATCCCTTGAGCGTAGGCGATGATCGCTGTGTTGATCCCCACTACCCGGCCGTGGGAATCTACCAGAGGCCCGCCCGAGTTGCCCGGATTGAGGGGGGCGTCGGTTTGGATTATGTTTTCTATCAGCCTGCACGTTTCCCCCCTCCCCAAAGGGTTTTGGACGGTATTGCCGTGGCTCCGGCGGCTGTGCCCACGGCAACACCCTTCTAATCTAAGTGTACATCTTCGGGCAATTTGCGAAAAGCACGAACCAAGTCTCTTGCCCGATGCGGTCGCTTTGCATCCAGTGGTAGAAATGGGGGGCGGTTTGGCCTATACTGGGGCGGATGATAGTATGCCGGATTCTTGTCAAAATGAAGAAGAAGAGAACTGCTCTAGAGAGGACTCAAGGTGAGACGACGACGGCGCTCCTCTAATCGACTCAACCGCGTTCTTATCTTTCTGGTGATCCTGGTTGGCGCGCTCGTTCTGGCCAGCCGGACGGTGCTGACGCGGGAGGGTGGTTTTGTGTCTCCTTTGCCTCTGGCCTCTGCCCCTCCCCCTACCCCTACGCCCCTGCCCGCGAGGATGGATCCCCAACAGGTGACCCGGCAGTTCTTCCAGCTGTGGGGCCAGGGCCAGTACGACCGGATGTACGGTATGCTTTCGGAGTCCTCACGGGCCGCCATTCCCCAGGATCGCTTCGTGACCCGCTACCGCAATATTGCCAGCGGAGTGGGCATCACTTCCGTCTCTGTGGAGCCGGGCGCGCCCCAGCAGGACCCTTCGCCCGCGGATTCTAAGCCGGCTTTGTCGAAGAAGGAATCCGCTCCAGCGGCTTCCCAGGCAACCTCGTTGAAGGTGCCTTGCACCGTGACCCTGGAGGTCGGCAGGTTTGGCAGGTTCACGGAGCAGAATGGCCTCCCACTGGTCTTGGAAGGTGATGCCTGGCGGGTGGAATGGTCGCCGTCGCTCATCTTCAGAGGACTCAGCGACGAAAACAGCGTGCGGGTTACACCCGCCGATCCGGTCCGCGGCAGCATCCTCGATCGCAATGGCAAGCTCCTGGCGGAGCCGGGCAAGGTGCTGGACGTGGGCGTCGTCCCCGGCCAGATCAAGGATGAGAGTAAGGTCCTCGCTGCCCTCAGCGGCTACCTGGGCATAAAGCCGGAGTCTATCAAAGCGAGGTACGCCAACGCAAAACCGGACTGGTGGGTGCCGCTGAAGGAGCTGCCGCTGAGCAAGCAGGACGAGGCAAAAGCAAAGATCGGCGGAATAGGGGGCATCGGCATCCGGGAGAAGGAGGAGCGTGTTTATCCCTATGGTAGCCTCGCCGCGCACGCGGTCGGTTACGTGAGCGCGGTGAGCGCCGATGACTTGAAGAAGCTGGCGGCCAAGGGGTATGAAGAGACCGACGTCGTCGGTCGACAAGGACTGGAAGCGACCATGGAGGAGGTTCTGGCGGGCCAGAAGGGAGGGACCCTGACAGTTGTCGGCCAGGATGGGAAGACGGTGCGGACCGTCGCGGAGCGCAAAGCGAAGCCGGGGGGCACTGTTCGGCTAACCATCGACATCGACGTGCAGCGCAAAGCGGAGGAGGCGCTGGGGGATAAGGCCGGCAGCATCGTAGTCATCGACCCGCGCGACCATTCGATCCTGGCGCTGGCCAGCCACCCGGCCTTCGATCCTGGCTCGTTCATCCTGGGCCTGTCCGACGAAGACTGGAAGAAGCTGAGCGAAGACAAGCGATTGCCCTTCCAGAACCGGCCCGTGTTGAGCGCCTATCCCACGGGATCCGTTTTCAAAGTGGTGACGATGGCCGCGGGCCTGGAGAAGGGTGGCTTCCGGCCGGATTCGCAGTTCGACTCCCCGGGCCAGTGGACGCTGCCGGGGACCAATCAGGTGTTCCGCGACTGGATCCCTCAGGGTCACGGCCGTCTGAGTCTCATGGATGGCCTGGCTCAGTCCGCCAACCCCGTTTTCTACGAGATTGGCTACAAGTTGAACTCCATTGACTCCAACCTGCTGCCCAGCTACGCCAAGGAGTTTGGCTTCGGCGCCCCGACGGGGCTGGTGGGACTCCCCGAGAACGCCGGAACCCTGCCCAGCCCCGAATGGAAAAAGCGGACTAAGGGCCAGGACTGGTATCCCGGCGATGCCGTCAACCTGGCCATCGGGCAGGGGTACCTGGAGGCCACTCCTCTGCAGATGGCCAATCTCTACGCCGCCCTGGCCGATGGCGGCAATCTGCGCTCGCCGCTCCTGGTCAAGAGTGTGAGCGACGGCACCGGTACCAAAGAATATAGCAGCGAGCCAAAGGGGAAACTGCCTGTCTCTCAAGGTACCCAGAACGCGATACGCGAAGGCATGAAGCGCGCTGCCGCCGATCCCAAGGGCACCGCCAACTACGCTTTCAAGGGATTCAGAATTCCCACGGCGGCCAAGACCGGATCGGCCGAGAACCAGAGCGCCGACGCGCACGCCTGGTTTGCCGGCTACGCCCCGGCCGACCAACCAGAGGTCGTCATCATCGTGATGATCGAGGGTGGCCGCGCCGGCGGCGAAGTGGCCGCTCCTCCCGCCAGAAAGTTCCTGGAGAGCTACTTCGCGGGGCGATAGGAGAAAGCGGGGCGATAGGAGAAAAACGGGCCAGTCGAGGTTCTTCCGAGCCTGGACAACACCGCAGAGACGCAGAGAACGCAGAGCCGGCAAGGAAACTCTGCGTTCTCTGCGTCTCTGCGGTTAGTCCGCAGCTCTATTACTCTGCCACGAGCAGCGGATTGAAGCGGGTGTCGTGGTCGAACACGTCCACCCCTTCTCGGCGCTTGAGGAAATTTACCACCGCGTAGGTCAGCGGCGTGACGGCGGCCTCGTAGGCCGATTTGACTACCCACTGGGTGAGAATGGCCGAGACCAGCGCCCCCGCGGGAATCGTGCCTACGAAGGCAAGGTTGATGAACACCAGAGAATCAAGCCCCTGACCCACGACCGTCGAGCCGATGGTGCGGGTCCACAGCCAGCGCCCTTGGGTGGCGATCTTCATCTTGGCCAGCACGAAGGAGTTGGCGAACTCTCCCAGCAGGTAAGCCAGGAAAGAGGCCGCCAGCAGCCGAGGAGTGTAACCCAGAATGCGCTCGTAAGACGCTTGTCCGTCCCAGAACGAGGCCGCGGGCAAGACCTGGGCGATCCAGATAGCGACCACGACCACCAGGTTGCACAGGAAGCCCAACCAAATCACCCGCCGCGCCAGGCGGTAGCCGTAGACCTCCGTCAGCACGTCGCCGAAGATGTAGCTGATCGGGAATATGATCGTGCCGGCGGGCAGCACCAGACCATATACGCCGATCAGCTTGACGGCAACGATGTTGGCCGTGATCAGGCAGGTGACGAAAACCGCCACCACCAGCACGAACCAGGTGGAGTATCCGGTGGGCAGGTCACGGGCCGAATTGATTCTTGACATAAGTACTAACCTCTTGAATCGACCTTGCGATATGGTATGGGATCCGTCGTCCCGTTTTCAGAGAAGCCTTTGAGCCTCAGCAAACAAGCATCACATTGTCCGCATGCCTCGCCCTGAGGCGAGGGATCGTAGCAACTGGTGGTCAGGGAGTAGTCTACCCCCAACTCAAAGCCCTTCCGGATAATCTCTGCCTTGGAAAGGTGGATGAGCGGCGTGTGGATGGTCACCGACTGGCGGCCCTCGACCCCGGCCTTGGTGGCCAGGTTGGCCATGCGCTGATAGGCCTCGATGTACTCCGGTCGGCAGTCGGGGTAGCCGCTGTAATCGAGCGCATTGACCCCGATGAAGATATCTTGGGCCCCCAGCACCTCCGCCCAGGCCAGCGCAAACGAGAGGAAGATCGTGTTGCGCGCCGGCACGTAGGTCACCGGGATATCGCTCGCCATCTCGCCAAGGTCCCGCCCTTTGGGAACCTCTAAGTCGCCGGTGAGCGCCGAGCCGCCAAAGACCCTCAGATCGATGTCGACGACCACTTGCCGCACTACGCCGACGCGTTGGGCAACCCGACGGGCCGCCTCGACCTCCACCTCGTGACGCTGGCCGTAGCGGAAAGTCAGAGCGTATGCCTCAAATCCGTTGTTCTTAGCCAGGGCAAGTGTCGTGGTGGAATCTACTCCGCCACTCAAGAGGACCACGGCCCGCGGTTTGGATTGCATTCGTCTCCCTCTACTGGTTTCGTCGCGCCGCGCGTCGATCTCGTTTTGGCTGCGCGCAACCAGGGAAGTATAGGCCGGAACGGCCAATGCGAAATTATAGCCTTTTTCGGTGAGGCAGGCAAAGATTTCTACTGTAACGCTATGGGGATGGGGGTGAAAACCAGCACCAGGATCAGGCATAGCAGCAAACCCACCGCGCGCTCTCTGGCGCGCAGCGGAGTGACGTCGTCGAGGGGCACGGCGTGGACCCGGCCGAAGGCGAATACCAGGCCGGCCCAGAGCAGCCAGCCATTCCACAGGAGGCTCAGTCCCAGGAGCACGGCGATAACGGCCCAGGTGAGCCACCGGGCCTTCTCTCCAAACAACGCATACGCGATGTGCCCTCCATCAAGCTGGCCGGCCGGGATGAGGTTCAGCCCGGTAACCAGCAGTCCCGTCCAGCCTGCCATCGCCACCGGATGCAGAAAAACGTCCAGCCCACCGGCGGGAAGGAGGCGGCCAAACATGAATACCTTGACCATGGTGTAAAGCAGGGAGTTTCCCTCCTGCATGTAAGGCCCGCCCATGGGAATCACTTCCACGGACGATAATCGGAGCCCGAGCACCAGAAGAGGCAGCGCCACGGCCAAGCCGGCCAATGGACCGGCGGCTGCCAGAGCCAGCAGCGCGCGGCGGTTGTGAGGTGGAGCCTTCATCTGGATCACGGCGCCTAACGTGCCGAGGAAAGAGAGTGGCATGGGAATGAAGTAGGGTAAACTCGACGAAACACCAAGATGGCGGCCCACCAGGTAGTGCCCGAATTCGTGGGCCAGGAGTATGCCGAGCAAGCTCGCGGCAAAGGGCCAACCGGAGAGCAGCACGGCCACGATACCGGCCTGTGGGTTGGCCGTCGAGCCGACGAAGAGAACCGATGCCAGGGTAGCAAGGAATAGTAGCAGCGCCAATCCCACTCTCGACCGCGCGGCAGGAAGTTCTCCGGGCAAGGCCACAATCACATCGCTTTCACCCGACTTGCGCAGCAAGGCCACGTAGCCTCTGGACTTGAACCGCTCGGCAATTCGCGGGAAGGCCTCTTCGGAGGGCACGCGTAAGCGCCCGGTGATTTGTATTCCCCCGCCGGCTCTGGCCACTGCCATAGGCCCGCCAAACACCCCTCCGGATGCCTGATGTCGGATCGAATGAACCTCGAAAACGTCCTCGATAGGCGTAACCAGGCTGTTCGAAAGGGTATCATAATCGTAGACGTGTATGACGGCCGACTCTTCCCCCAGACTCATACCCTTATTCTACCTTGTGTGACGCTAATAATCCACCGGCCAAAGAATAGTGAGAGCCCATCCGATAACGCTCAAGGTATCCTCGATGATTGAAGGCTGTTCAAAATGTTGGGGATTATCGAGGGCAAGCATGTTCGTGCCGTGGGTCGCGCGGAACTACCCCGATTTCTGCTCGGCGCAACCGGCCGGGGTGCTCGCTCGAAGGTGCCTATCTTCGTGATGCACGTGTCGCGAGAAATCGATCCATCCATCGTGGAAAGCGCGGGCCACCGCTTCGTGTCGAGTCGTCACTTGAAGCCTGGTGAATATGTTCTGAAGGTGTACCTTTACCGTATTAACACTGATCTTCAGCTTGGATGCCAACTCCCTGTTGTCGAAGCCGGCGGCCACCAGCTGCAGCACCTGTAGCTCGCGCGGGCTAAGCTTCTCTCCTCGGTCGCTTGTCCCTCCCCTTCGGGCCACGGAGTTCTCTTGACACGATAGCAGAAGGAAGACGTCTCGCTGCGTGTCGTATACCACCACTGCCACGGGTTGGATCCCAGGTTCCGTGTAGTTTGAGAGGTCCCAACCATCCAAAGTGCTGTGCAGCGTCGTTCTGGCGGTCGCGGTCATGTCTTGGTGCACACTCCATAGAGCGGTGGTCCGGATTAATCACGCGTCGGCCGGCGTGCTACATACTCAATCCTACCAATGATCGATTTAGAAAGTGTGAAAGCGGTCGGCTCTTTCAATGAATAGATTGTTATAGTTTTGGCAGGTGGTACATTCACCATTAGACGGCTACAGGTTTCAGCCCTGGGTAACGCTCCAGCACTCCCGAGAACACCAGTCTGGAAAGGGTTAGCGAGGTTTCAAAAGGCCAACCCGCCACGTGGGGCAGGTCGAAATCCGTCTCGTAGCTGCGTCCGCGCACGTAAGAGGGATGTATGTAGATGGCGACGTCCATCTCTTCGGCCAGGGCCCAGAATGGCTTGAATTCGGGCAAATCCAGTGGCTTGCCGTTTACTACTGAAATTGCACCATAAGGACGGGGGGCAGGAATCATATGCTTTACTGCTGTGTGCCTTGCGGCCGTAAGAGCAGTGCGTGTATTATTTCAGCGAGGCATTCGCGCATCGGACTGCTATCGGTGACT